>JAYUSV010000021.1:0-8547 GCA_043755495.1 Synechococcales cyanobacterium | reverse complement strand
GACAGCGGTCCCGGCTTTGCTCCATGCTTTTTTGCATGACCCCGATACGGTGGTACATGGTTCTGCGGTGGGAGCTTTAGCCCGAATTGGCGAGGTTTCGGTGCCCGCTTTGCTAGATATTATTGCTGATTCCAGTAATCCAGAAACAACTAAAGGTCATGCTGCCTGGGCGTTGTCTTTTGTGGGAGCTGAGGCGGCGGAGTATTTGTATCCGGCTTTGAATCATGAGTCGATCGATGTGCGTTGCGCCGTAATCAGCGCGATTTCGCATCTGGCTCAAGAAAGGGGCGATCTACGCGCCTGCGAAATCTTGGTCAAAACTCTCCAAGATCCTTCGGAGATTTTGCGCTGTGAAGCAGCGGCAGCTCTGGGTCAGGTTAGTTATGCTGGGGCTGTAGAGCCATTGATTCGATCGATCCAAGACCCTAATGTGGATGTCCGCAAGGCTGCGGTTAGCTCTTTGGGTAAAGTGGGCAACGCCGCAACCATCCCTTACCTAGAAGCCATGCTTCAAGACCCTTTACCAGTGATCAGCGTGCTTGCAAAAGTGGCACTACAGCAATTATGCAATAGGTTAGAAAAAGATTAAAAACGTCTAAATCAACTCAAATCCATTTAAAAGTACTATGCGTCTTCAAAGAGTTCAAATCCCCAACTTCCGAGTTCTCAAAGATATTGATATTACTTTTGAGGAGTACCATACGCCGCAAATTTTCCCCCTGGCAAGCCAAAATGGCGGTGGGAAAAGTACTTTTTTACAACTAATTTTCACGCTACTAAATTTTTATGGGAACAATGATAGCAAATACATTAAAAACTTTCTGAATAATTCTGGGATAGAAAATTTCACTCCAAATTCTACATTAGCAAAGATTACATTGTGTGACGAAGGAAGCTTTAATCAAATTGAATTTGAGTTTTATAGCAATATTACCTTCTATGATAAGTTTTTGACCGAGTTAAGTAGTAATCAGAATGAATACCAAGTAAATATATTTAAAGAAGGTGGAATTGAAGAATATGTTATCCACATTGAATTGATGAGACTGAGAGTTCGAGAAGCAAGAGAAAATGTTGATATTTATAAGCTTGAGGAAGATAAATTGAAAGAGAAGTTGCAAATGGAAATAACTGTTTGTTCACAGCTTTCAGACTCAAAGGAATTAAGCAATATGCTTCAACTAAAAGCATCAACTAATAGCAAGCTAATTCATCTTATGGAAAGAGTTCGTGATTTCAAAAATGAATACTACACACTAAAATATCAACTTAGTCAATCCGAACAATTTCTACTGGAGGTTAACTCAATTATTGACTCTAAGATGATTAAAATTGCTTATCATGAAAACAGCTTAATGCTTATCTGTAAAGCTAATAAGATCTTAGAATCCAATAAGATTTCCAAGCAGTTTTTCATGGCTGCCCCCAGTAGTCAAATCTTCTTATTTCTTTCTTCACCTGATTTATCATCATTGTTCGAGGAATCAAACAGCTATTATAAAATTCTAAACGATTTGCAATTAGCAATTAGCAATCTGTTTTTATATGAGTTTTCAATTGTAAAAACATTAAGCAGTGCTTTCAAAAAAGCTTTTGACAACGATAAACTAAAAGCAATTAAAAGTAGTGGTAAGTATGGTGATGAATTTGAACTGCTTTTAAATGAATTAAAAAGTTTTTTTGGTGACAAAAGTATTGAGCCATCCGAAGACTTATCAAGAATAATTATAAAAAGACATGAGGTAGAGCTTACTCCAGCAGATTTAAGCCACGGGGAACTCCGAAGACTTTCCATTTACGCATGGCTCAAGATAAAAAAAATAAAAAACTCTATTATTTTAGTGGACGAAATAGAGGTTGGATTACATCCAGATTGGCAATATCAAATAGTTCGAGACCTAGAAGTATGGGAGCCAAGCAATCAGTATATTCTGGCGACTCACTCTTATGATATATGTAGCGCATTGAGTCCTGCTCACGTCAAAGAAATTGAGCCAAAGCTGTTAAAGTCAGAGGCGAAGGCAACCTAACAACCATCATGGATATCGAAAAGCACTGCCTCAACATTATTAAATCTTCTCGGATTAGAAATCGGATTATTATTTTGTGCGAAGGCGAAATTCCAAGACATGATGGTCGATACTCGCCCTCATCCTACGGCAAAAATAACGAACTACCCGATGCCAGCTTTTATAAAGCCTGTTTGCCATATTACTGGATAAATAAAACGCCCATATTTTTCAACTCTGGCGGTCGTTCTGATGTGATCAAAACTTACCAAACTATCAAAGATATTCATGACCAGAATTTAGCAATCTCCCGGCTTGATCCAGAGAAAGTCTTTGCAATCTTAGATATTGACCTACAATCTCAGCCGTTAGAAAACTACGCATTTGCCAGTATCGACGAAGCCTTTCAGGATTTATTTACCCAGCATCAGATCAACGTCGATCGATTACCCCAACACAAAATCTGGTTTACCGGCTTCATCCACAAAGAAGCCTATTTTTTGGCTCCCGAGCTTCAAGAATTCTTTGACAGTCTAGTAGATCTCACCCACCACCCAAAATGCGCCTACCAAAACAGTAATCTGTCTCTGAACCAGATATATCAAGAAATGATCAAAGACATCCAACAGGATCAAGACCTCAAAAATCATTGGCCTCGCGCTGTAGCCAGAATCAGTCACTGCAACATCCTGGATCTTAAAAACCCACAAAATTTGCAGCAATCTTGGCAAAATGAATGGCTAAAAGCAGTCAACGATAATGCTCAGGCCAACCAACTCATCTACGCATTGCTCGCAATCCGCAAAGTCAAACCCTACTGGGAGCGCATTCATCCAGCTAACGAATCAGTAACAAATGACTACGAAGAAGAATGGCGATCGTTTAGAGAAGATATTTCCCTAGAAATTGGGCGCAAAGTTTATGCTTACCAAGAAGGTAAGCCTCATCAACATTTAGCCTGCTTTTTCAATCACCTCTATCAATTAGAATCTGGTTATTAAAACATTACGTTTTAAAAGCCAATCACATCATTCCCTTGAATAAACCTTGGGGACGGAAAAGCAAGGTTAATACCATCACTAATAGTGCTACGGCTAATTTAAAATCGGCACCAACGATCGGGAACGATAATTCTTGAACCAAGCCAATTACAAAAGCCCCAGCGATTGCCCCGTAAGGATTACCAATTCCGCCCAAAATCACCGCTGCAAACATTGGCAAAGTCAAATACCAGCCCATATTCAAACGCACCGCTTCTAAGCCATATAAACCACCAGCTAAAGCCGTTAGCGCACCGGTAATTACCCAAGTCCATAACACCACCTCCTGCACATTAATTCCGGTAACTTTCGCCAAATCTGGATCATCAGCTACTGCCCGCATCGCCTTACCAATTTTGGTTTTTTGCAGTAAAAAATGTAGCGCAACCATTGCCAAGGTAGAAAGTACCAAGGTGATGATAGTGGAATACTTAATATTTAAACCAGCTAGCTGGAGCGGCAGTTCCAGCGGCAGGTCGTACTTCTGGGGCTTAGTACTCCAAATAAACGCGATGCCATTGCGAATAAATAAACCTAGACCGATCGAGGCAATCATAATGGTGGTGGTGTTTGCTCGCTTCTTGCGCATCGGTTGCCAGAGCAGCTTATCAGAGAGCAGCATCGCCAAAATAGTGCCCACCATGCCAATAGCGATCGATATCCACACATTTGCTCCAGTGCTATTCACCACCCAGGCCAAATAGGCACCCAAAGTCATAAAATCACCATGGGCGAAGTTAGAAAGACGCAGAATGCCGTAGGTGAGGGTCAAGCCCACTGCTGCTGGCGCGATGATGCTGCCCAGGGCAATGCCGTTGATCAGGAGCTGTGGATCCATGTGTTTGCCGATCGAGTTAGTAGATTATTGTGACTGAAGAAATTTAACCACAAAGCGCGTCTCGAAAAGTCGCAGATCCGAAGTATTGACGGTCGATGATCGTGCAATAATCTAAAACCCCCAGAAAAACCCCAAAAATTCTAAAGTTTACATGCTGCTGCTCAAAAATCTCAGCTATCATCCTCCTGCCGCCATGACACCCATTTTGGGTGGCGTAAACTTGGAATTAGCCCCCCAACAGCTCGGTTTAGTAATCGGATCGAGCGGTTCTGGTAAAAGCACTTTGCTAGAGCTGCTTTCTGGCTTGGCCAAGCCTACTAGTGGCAGCATTATGTGGCGCGACCAAACCTTGGATGTAGAGAGCCTACAGCAGATGGCTGGCCTGGTTTTTCAGTTTCCTGAGCGGCATTTTTGTACCAATACTATTTTGGAAGAGCTGCGGCTGGGCCATCCTGCGATCAACAGTCCAGAAATTGGTCAGGCGCTGACCGATGTGGGTTTGGAGGCTTTGGCTTGGGACAAGTCGCCGAATGATCTCAGCGGTGGTCAGCAGCGGCGGCTGGCTTTGGCGGTGCAGTTAATTCGTCAGCCGCAGATTTTGCTGTTGGATGAGCCAACGGCGGGGTTAGATTGGTCGATGCGTCTTCAGGTAATAAATTTGTTGGGAGAGCTAAAGAAAAAATGGACTTTGCTGGTGGTGACTCACGATGCCAGCGATTTACAAGAGATTGCCGATTGCTGTTGGTCGATCGAGCATGGCAGGGTCACAAGGGTGCAGAATCAATGAGGGGCATGGGTTACATGGGGTCTGGGTTTTTATTTAATGTTGATCGCCTTACGCTTTGTTGATAGATGAACCCGCCCCTAGGATAATTTTTACTGGATATTTTTATGGATACTGAATTGATTGCGACTCAATTGCCTTTGATGTTGGAAGAATGGCAGCAGACTACTGGTTGGCAGCCCGGAGCTACGCAGTTGTTGCAATTTCAGAATTTCTTTGATTTGGTGTGCTTGGCCAACAAGAGTTTGAACTTGACCCGGATTTTGGAGCCGGTAGATTTTTGGGAGAAGCATTTGTGGGATTCTTTGCAGCCGGTGTTGACTAGACCAGAGTTACAGGGAGTCTCTAAAGTGATTGATTTGGGAACTGGCGGGGGCTTTCCGGGGCTGCCAATCGCCATTGCTTATCCTGATTGGGCGGTGACTGTGATGGATTCTACCGCCAAGAAAATTAGTTTTATTGAATCGGGGCTAGCTACTTTGGAATTAACCAATGTAAAAACTGTGGTCGATCGAACTGAGTCTTTAGCCAGAAATCCTCTCCACCGTGAGACATATCAACTGGCCACCATCCGGGCGGTGGCAGAAGCAGCGGTTTGTGCAGAGTATGCTGTGCCTTTCCTAGCAATCGGCGGCACCGCAATTTTATATCGTGGTCGCTGGAGCGAAGAAGAAACAATGAATCTCACCAGTGCAGTAGCACAGTTGGGGGCGAAAATCACCGAAATTTCTGCTTACACAACTCCTTTAAGCCAAGGTGAGCGCCACTGCATTTACATCCAAAAAGAACTGCCCACTTCTACTAAATTTCCGCGAGCCGTTGGCACCCCTAGTCAAAAGCCGCTCAGTCAAAACACTGTAACTGCAAACATTGCAGCTCCGATCTTGCCAGCATAATACTGGTCGTATAGATACAATTGTTGCGACCGACCACCGATTCCACCTTATTCAGATAAGATGGAATCGGTTCTTGCAATCTACCTCAGACTCCAACTCAGACATGTCTAGCCAGTCATCTACCCGTTACCTATGGGCTGCCGATCCTCAGGCCGCCTGGATTCCTGCCGACAAACTAGTAGAGAATCGCTATCATGTTATGTCTCCTCAGCTCTGGCTAGATACCAAAAGCACTGAGCGCCCAGAAGCTCTCTGGCCACTGCCCGATCGAGCACGCCCTTACGCCCATTTAAGTCGCTATCGGCTACATTTGCCTCAACTCTATGGTTTCTGTTCCTTGGGCAGAGCGGGCAACTCAGTAGAAATTCCACTGCTAGACAATGTGCCGATCGATATCAATGGTGCTTTGCTACCGGCCTTGAGTGAAGTCTGGCCCCAGGGTACGGCACTCCAACAGATTCACTGGCTATGGCAAATTGTAAACCTCTGGCAACCATTAGTAGATACCGGGGTGGGCTATAGCCTGTTGGATGGCAAAAATATTCGGGTGCAAGACTGGCGAATTCGGCTCTGTGAACTGTTGCCCGATGCTGCTAACCCCGCTGGGCGGAGTAATGTGATTGGTTTAGCTAGTCTGTGGCAAACCCTCGTTACCCAAGCTCAACCAGCAGTAGTATCGGCGATCGAACCACTAATGACCCAAATGCAGGTGGGCAAAATTGCCGTGGCTGATTTAGCTTTGGCAATTAATGACTGTTTACTCACCCAGGCCGCCGCCTTGCCTTTGACAGTTACGATTGCTGGTGGCACCGATCCAGGTAACGATCGCCATAATGAAGACAGCTACTATCCACCCACCAAAGAGCTGGGTCAACCTCTCAGTAAGCATTTGGGTATTATTTGTGATGGGGTGGCTGGTCATGAGGGCGGCGAAGTCGCCAGTCAAATGGCCGTACAGTCTTTGCAGCTTCAGATGCAGGTGCTGCTGCAAGATATTGGTCAAGAAACCGAAATATTGACTCCGACTCAATCGATCGAGCATATTCAAGCAGTCTTGCGGGTGGTAAATAATTTAATTTCTAACCAAAACGACGAGCAAAATCGCCAAAGTCGGCGCAGAATGGCCACAACCTTAGTGATGGCCATGCAGCTTCCCCAACAAGTACAGCCCCCCAAAACTAGTGGGGACGGCATAGGTAATTCTCACGAAATCTACATTGCCCATGTAGGCGATAGTCGCGCCTATTGGATTACCCGCAATTCTTGTCAATTGCTGACCGTAGATGATGACGTAGCCCAGCGAGAGGTGCAGCGAGGTAAAAGTATGCCCTGGCAAGCCGCTGGCCGCATCGATGCCGGGTCTTTGACTCAGGCTCTGGGAATGAAGGATAGCAGCAACTTACAGCCGATGGTGCAGCGATTAATGGCGATCGAAGATGGCGTGTTGTTACTTTGCTCCGATGGCTTGAGCGATCGACGGTTGGTAGAAAGATCTTGGTCAGACTATGTGCCCTTAATTTTGGATGGCGAATTGCCCTTAAATACGGCGGTAGCCGAATGGATCCAGCAAGCTCGGATGGATAATGGTCATGATAATGCTTCATTGGTGTTGATGCACTGTAACGTCTCTCCGCCTAAAGTACAGGAAGAAGAACCGATCGAGCCAGAGGTGGCCAATAAACCTTTGTGGCTCCAAAAAATTATCCAAAACTTTTTGTTGATCGAAATCATCGCCGGAGTTTTGGTGCTGTTAATTGTGGGTGGCTACTTTCTGCAAAATAACCCCCTGAAAAAACGTTCTCAGTTGCCTTTAACGCCCACCGCTAATCCGGTGACGAACCCAGAGCCAGATATTAAACCTGTCACCATTCCCAATCCCTAAACATGCGCCAATCGACCCTCCACCAGCTCAAGGTTTTTGAAACCGTCGCCCGATTGGGTAGTATCACCAGAGCAGCGGAGGAGCTATCTCTCACTCAACCAACTGTTTCGATGCAGGTCAAACAGTTGTCTAAAAATATTGGGACTCCCTTGTTTGAACAAGTTGGCAAAAAACTCTATCTCACTGCTGCCGGTCAAGAGTTAGCTGGCACTTGTCAACAGATTTTTGAACAGCTAGCCCAGTTTGAAATGAAAGTTGCCGATTTACAAGGAATGAAGCGAGGGCGTTTAAGGTTAGCGACTATTACTACCACCAAGTATTTTATTCCTCGGGCACTGGCTCCTTTTTGCAAAATGTATCCCGACATTGACGTGGCGCTGCAAATTACCAATCATGAGCAAATCATCAGCCGCCTCGCCGATAACCAAGATGATCTGTATATTCTCAGTCATGTACCAGAAGGCTTAGACGTGACCTCTGACGCTTTTTTGGTAAACCCATTAGTGGTGATGGCCCCCAAAGATCACCCTTTGGCTGGCCGCAAAAATATTCCAATTTCGGCTTTACAAGGAGAAGCATTTGTAATGCGTGAGGCTGGTTCTGGCACCAGAAAAGCAGTAGAAACACTATTGGAACAGCAAGATGTATCGGTACGAGTCCGGTTAGAGCTGGGCAGCAACGAAGCCATTAAGCAGGCAATCGCCTGTGGATTGGGGTTATCGGTGCTGTCGCGTCATACCTTCGGACCCGAATCGATCGCTTTGGGCTTGACTATTTTGGACGTGCAGCATTTTCCGATCGACCGCCACTGGTATATTGTTTATCCCAATGGCAAGCAGCTCTCGATCGTTGCGGATACCTTTCGGCAGTTTTTGTATGATGAAAGCCATAAGGTAGTTGGCAATATTTTTGACCAGCTCACTTTCGGTTCTGTTGCTTCTGGGCTTCCTGTAGAGGGAGCTGCGGAATAATGATATTGGGTGCGGTCACGTTGGCTAGGGGGTTTATGGCTGGCGGCTTAAATAGGGGAAGTGGGGTGGAATTTTTAGAACTAAGCGAGATGTCAGTGGTCTTATCCAAATACTCTAAAATCCCCTG
>JAYUSV010000020.1:0-2876 GCA_043755495.1 Synechococcales cyanobacterium | reverse complement strand
CACAAACTTGATGCACGTCAAAAGCCATTATAATGATGCCTGAGCTATTACGAGTCTATGCAACCTATCGCCGTTGATACCATCTTGCAACAGCGCTATCGAATTTTAAAGTCGATCGGCGCTGGTGCCTTTGGACGTACTTACTTGGCCAGTGATCAAAGTAGGTTTGGTGAACAGTGTGCTGTCAAAGAACTCTGCATGTCTACTGGCTCGCGCTCAAGGTTAAGTAAAGCCCGAGAATTTTTTCAGCAAGAAGCCGCTTTGCTTTACCAATTACAGCATCCCCAAATACCGCGTTTTTGGGCGACTTTTGAAGAACGAGATCGCATGTTTTTGGTACAAGATTTTGTACCCGGTCGTACCTATGAACAGCTATTGAGAGATCGAGCTAATCACGGTCAAACTTTTACCGAAGCAGAAGTCTGGCGTTTTTTGCTGCAAGTATTGCCGGTTTTGGGCTATATCCACAGTCAGGGCGTAGTGCATCAAGATATTGCTCCCGATAATATCATTTTGCGTGAAAATGATTTTTTGCCAGTTTTGATCGATTTTGGCGTGGTCAAGCAATTGGCCAATCGTTTACAGGGTGAACAGAATTCATCTAATACTATCAACGTTGGTAAACCGGGCTACGCGCCAGTGGAGCAGTTGGGCAGCGGCTATGCTTACCCCAATAGTGACTTATATGCTTTGGCGGTAACAGCGGTGGTCTTGTTAACTGGTCGCCCAGCGGTAGATTTATTTGAAGGTGAAAAGATTAACTGGTCTTGGCGTAACTGGATCCCGATTAGTGATGGCTTGGCCAATGTGTTGGGAAAAATGCTCAGCTACCAGCCTTTAGATCGATATCAATCTTCCGTAGAAGTGTTTCAGGCATTACAGTCAATTAGTATTCCTACCGATCGCCCGGATCAATTTAAGCCCATCAATATTTCTAAAATACATGGTACTCCGGCAGCAAATAGCTTGTACGAAGAAGAGCACATTCCCACCACGATCGGTCAAGTTTACACAGCTTTAACTAAATTTGATGTGAAATCCACTTGGGAGAAGCCCCAAGTGGTGATTCCACTCTTTTTGGGGGTGGCTCTTTTATCTTTTGCAACTAGCGTGGTTTTGAGCAGTACTTTGGGCAAGCCTCCAGCAATACCGGTTGCCAATGAGCCAATCTCTCAACAGCCTTTGGTCAGTCCGCGTAATCGGGATAACTCCAATAAATCGATCGATTTAGTTGCGGGTCAGACAGTGATTCAAAGAGGTCGGGTTAGTGCTGAGCAAGAAGTTACTTACGATTTTTATGGTACACAAGGGCAAGAGTTAACTCTGTCGATCGATAACCGTGATCTGCTTTTGACAGTGCTAAACTCGGCTGGCTTACCAGTAGATGCTGATGCAATTCGCACTCCAAGCTGGCGAGGGAAAGTACTAACTACTGGTAAGCATTCAATAATTATCAAACCCTCACCGATCGCTAAGGGTGAAGTTTTTGCTTATCGAATGAGCAGTTCTTTGGCCTTAACTGCCAGCGTGCCCGCTCCCACAGTTACTCCTTATTTAGATATCAATCGTTTCATGACACCGGTACCTAATAATCCAATCAACGATATTCCCAATATTGCTCCATCCAATTCAAATCCACGTCCAGTACCGATTATTATCCCCAGCAGTCAGCCCCGTGCTCTAGATCAAGAGCTTCAGCCACCACCGATAGCTCCACTTGCGCCAACGGCGGTCGAGAAGCCTTTTGAATCTCCTCCTGCCACACCAGAAAGTAAAGCTCCAGAATTACCAAAATCTGAGCCTAGCAAAATCCCTAGCCCTGTAGAAACTTCACCCGCTCCTTAATGCCATCTTTACTGATTACTAGCACCGATACCGAGATGGGCAAAACTTTTACGACTTGCGCTCTCGCAGCCTACTACCAAACTCATTTTCCGAGCAAAAAGCTGGGGATCATGAAGTTGATTCAATGTGGCAGCGGCGATAGCTCTGCTGGCACCTGCGGTGATCGAGAGCTTTATACCAATTTGTTTGAATTAGATCAATCTCCCAGTGAGCTGAATCCGCTGTATTTCGATGCCCCCTTGGCTCCTCCTCTAGCGGCAGCTAGAGTGGGTCAGTCGATCGACTTAGCTACGGCTTGGCAGAATTTACAAAACTTGCAGCAGCGTTGTGATTTGGTGTTAATCGAAGGGTTGGGTGGCTTGGGTTCTCCGGTGACTGCGGAGTTGACCCTGGCAGATATTGCTCATGAGTGGCGGTTGCCAGCTCTTTTAGTGGTACCAGTAAAGCTGGGGTCGATCGGTCAAGCTGTAGCAAATGTAGCCTTGGCCGCTCAGGCAAAAGTGGATCTACGTGGGATCATCCTGAACTGTGCCCAGTCAGTGACAGATCAAGATATCGCTGATTTTGCGCCAGCAGATTTGATTGTGAATCTTACTCGTAAGCCGGTGCTGGGCTGCTTGCCTTATTTAGAAGCGGCACATTCGCTGGAGAACTTGGCTACAGCGGCGGCTAGTTTAGAGTGGGAGATGATGTTGTGATTACTGGGAGTACTAAAATTTTAGGGGTAATGGGATACCCGATCGAGCATTCCCTCTCGCCAGTAATGCACAATGCGGCGCTGCGCCAGTTAGGAGCGAATTATGTCTATGTACCTTTGGCCTTACCACCTGCTGATTTGGCCGGGGTATTAGAAAGCTTAAGAGCGATCGACTGTCGGGGTTTTAATGTCACAATTCCCCATAAACAGGCGGTAATGGCGCATTTATCCGAGATTTCAGAAGTGGCACGGTCGATCGGGGCGGTGAATACGGTGTGGCCGACAGAGCTGGGTTGGGCTGGGACTAATACAGATATTTTGGGTTTTTTGTTAC
>JAYUSV010000019.1:0-8604 GCA_043755495.1 Synechococcales cyanobacterium | reverse complement strand
ATCGGGGTATTTTTAGCTTTTATCACTTTGCAAGACAATCGGCTGGAGTTGGCGTTGGGGCTTCATGCCGCTAACAATATTACTCACATCTTTTTTACGACCAGTGATTCTGCTTTGGGTACTCCAGCTTTGTGGACGGTTAAGCCAAGTCCGGCGGGATTCATGGATATTGTATTAGTATTGATTTCGATATCGATCGCCTATTATTTGTTTTTTCATAAGCGTTTATGGTCTTAGGTGATTTCTCTCAAACAAAATATCAACTATTCTAAAAGTTTAGTTGGCTGAGCGGAGTCGTTCGCGTAGCGTCTGCCTTCGCAGAAGCCAACGACAGCGGTGTACTTATTCATGGAAATCACCTTAGTTTTCGATCATCCATGTAAGAATCCCCAAAATTCTTTGTATCGGCATTACCGGATATTCATTGGCATCGATCTTGAACTATCTGGAACCCTGTAGATATTCCCGATTAAGCTGTGAAATAGTACTCAAAGAAATTTCTTTGGGACAAACCGCCGCACAGCTAGCAGTATTGCTACAACTACCAAAGCCCTCTTTATCCATCTGCATTACCATCTTTACCGCCCGCTGCTGACGTTCTGGCTGACCTTGGGGGAGCAGAGCTAAGTGGGATACCTTGGCTGCTACAAACAACATCGCCGAACTGTTTTTACAAGCTGCCACACAGGCTCCGCAGCCAATACACATCGCCGCTGCAAAAGCCTCATCAGCTTGGTGTTTAGCGATCGGCGTAGAATTGGCATCAACAGCATTGCCAGTGTTCACCGAAATATAACCACCCGCTTGAATAATGCGATCGAACGCCGATCGATCTACCATCAAATCTTTAATTACCGGAAAAGCATTCGATCGCCAGGGTTCGATCGTGATGGTATCGCCATTTTTATAAGACCGTAAATAGAGCTGACAAGTAGTACTACCCTGATCTGCACCATGGGGGCGACCATTGATATACATCGCACAAGAACCACAAATTCCCTCCCGGCAATCGTGATCGAAGGCCACTGGTTCTTCGCCTGCCAGAATTAGACTTTGGTTGAGATGATCGATCATCTCTAAAAAAGACATGTCTGGTGAAAGATCAGTTAACGAGTAAGTTACAAACTTACCAGGAGTCTGAGCCGCAGACTGTCGCCAAATTTTCAGGGTTAGTTGCATCATTTGTAAGAACGCTGGCTGAACTTTGCTAGCTCGAATGTTAACGCTTCGGGGTGACATTGCCATTGATGATTTTGGTGGTATTCCCAGGCTGCTACATGGGCATATTCGTCATCTCGACGTTGAGCTTCGCCCCGATCGGTTTGAAACTCGCTGCGGAAATGACAACCACAACTCTCTTGGCGCTGGAGAGCATCCATACACATCAATTCACCTAGCTCCAAAAAGTCTGCAACTCGTTGAGCATTATCTAATTCTGGGTTTAATGATTGCACTGTGCCCGGAATTTTCACATCTTGCCAAAACTCTGCTTGTAAAGCCTGGAGTTCTTGAATCGCAGCTTTTAACCCAGTCGCGTTTCGAACAATGCCACAATGTGCCCACATAATTTTCCCCAACCGCTGATGGAAGCTAGTTACTGTCTGGTTGCCCTGAATTTGGATGAGTCGATCGAGTCGTTCTTTAACCGCAACTTCAGCTTTAGCAAATGATAGATGCTCAATTACGGTGTGAGGACTACCAATATGTTTACTTAAATAGTTACTAATAGTTGATGGAATCACAAAATAGCCATCGGCCAAACCCTGCATCAAAGCCGAAGCCCCCAGGCGATTGGCACCATGTTCACTGAAGTTAGCTTCGCCCAAACAATACAAGCCAGGGATAGTAGTCATCAATTCGTAGTCCACCCACAGACCCCCCATGGTGTAATGCACTGCCGGATAAATCCGCATTGGCACCATATACGGGTCTTCGCCGGTAATTTGGGTGTACATGGCAAACAAATTACCATACTTGTTTGCCAGCACTTCCCGGCCATGTTTCTGTAAAGCATCAGCATAATCTAAGTACACCGCACGTTGAGAACTACCCACCCCATAACCAGCATCACAGACTTCTTTAACGGCACGGGAAGCAATATCACGAGGGACAAGATTGCCGTAGGCCGGATACCGCCGCTCTAAAAAGTAGTCTCGTTCCGTTTCTGGAATGTTGTTGGCCGATCGACTATCACCTAAAGCTTTAGGCACCCAAACCCGCCCATCATTACGCAGACTCTCAGACATTAAAGTGAGTTTAGATTGGTATTCGCCCGCAACTGGAATGCAGGTAGGGTGAATTTGAGTAAAGCAAGGATTGGCAAACAAGGCTCCCTGTTTATGGGCTTTCCAGGTAGCACTGACATTACTACCCATGGCATTGGTAGAGAGATAAAAAACATTGCTGTAGCCACCAGAACAAAGCAGCACCGCATGGCCAGCATGTCGTTCTAATTCACCAGTTACCAAATTACGCGCAATAATTCCCCGTGCTTCTCCATCAATTTGCACAATTTCTAACATTTCATGGCGAGGATACATCGTAATTTTGCCCAGGGCGATCTGCCGTTCTAGAGCTTGATAGGCACCTAGTAAGAGCTGTTGGCCAGTCTGACCCGCCGCATAAAAAGTTCGCTGTACTTGGGTGCCACCAAAAGACCGATTGCTCAGCATTCCGCCATATTCCCGCGCAAAAGGCACACCTTGAGCAACACAGTGATCAATAATTTTGCTGCTGATGGTAGCTAACCGATAGACATTGGCTTCGCGCGATCGATAGTCACCGCCCTTAATGGTGTCAAAAAATAGCCGCTGGATAGAATCACCATCGTTTTGATAGTTTTTAGCTGCGTTGATCCCACCTTGAGCTGCGATACTGTGGGCACGGCGCGGTGAATCTTGAAAACAAAAGGCTTTGATTTGATAACCCTGTTCGGCTAACGTGGCAGCAGCCGAGGCTCCGGCTAATCCGGTGCCAATTACAATAATTTCTAACTGGCGTTTGTTGGCAGGGCTAATGAGGCGAGTGGTTTCTTGATAGGTATGCCACTGCTCGGCCACAGGTACGGCGGGAATTTTAGAATTGAGCATGGGAGCTGGTGAAGAGGACGACCGAAATAGCAGCTAAACCTAATGGTACTGCGAATGCAAAGCTAATGCCAAGGACTGAAAGCAGCCGCTGATATTGATCGTTGACACCAAAAGTAATAGCGGCACTGCGCCAGCCATGCCACAAATGAGCCGCAACAGCCAGACAACCTGCAACATAAATGGCCACGACCCATCCCTGGCTCATAGTTTCTTGCACTAAACTATATAAATCATCAGCAGTGTTACCCCGCAAATGGGGTAGCCAAAATTGATAGAGGTGCAGCAATAAAAAAGCTAAAATAGTTGTCCCTAGTATACCCATCGATCGGGCTGGATCTAGAGAAAACTGCGGTTTCACCAGATAAGCAACGCTGCGTTTAGATTTGTTTTGCCAAGTCAACAACAATCCCTGGGAAATATGTATAACAAAACCGCTAAATACTAGTATTTCCAGCAAACGAAGTCCCCAGTTATGATGAAATTCGGCAGCAATTTGGTTGAATAGAATGCCTCGGTCAGCAGCTAAAATAATGGCATTGAGACCAAGATGAATCAACAAAAAGATCATCAAAAATATGCCGGTGCTGGCCATTACAACTTTGCGGCCAATAGAAGATGTATAAAAGTTAGTCCATTGCATATTGGTAATTTAATTGGTTTTGGAGAAAAATGATTCGTGGACTGATCGCCTACATCACTTAACATCAGAGCGCAGTAGAGAGTAAATCTGATGATCGACGAAGTGATCGTAGAGCCATTCTGCTTGGCGGGCAGTGCCTTCATGAGTGAAACCCAGTCGTTGAGGAATTGCTTGACTGCGTTTATTTTCAACGGCACAAGCAATCACCATTCGGTTCAGATCTAAAATTTGGAAACCACACTCAATAATCGATCGACAAGAAGCCGTAGCAAGTCCTTTGCCTCGGTGGCTTTCAGCCAGCCAATAGCCAACATAACCAATCCGGCTGTACCAATTGATTTCATTAAAACCGATCGTCCCCACAATTTTCTCGTCGTAACAAATCGCCGCTACAAAACCCGAGTTTTCGGCAAACTGCTGCAGGGTGGAATCAATGTAGCTCCTGCTATCAGAAACCGATCGAGCACCATCGACCCAAGGCAACCACTGACGTAAATAAGCCCGATTGGCATCGGTAACAGCAAATAGCTCCTGGGCATCAGCAATTTGAAACAGGCGCAGCTCATGGCGATCGGTAATGCGGTATTGGTGAAACATATTAGCGCTGGCTATAAGAACTGAGGCCATAAGAACTGGCAGGGCGGGGAATTTGCGGACAAATATCTAGGTCAGATTTAGGATGATTCACTAAATAGTAGCGCAGCCATTCACAGCCTCGATCGAGCAACTGCTCCAAATTTAATGGCCACAGTAGCACTGTGCCATCAGCACTACTCGAAATCAGAGTTTTACCATCAGGGCTAAAATTGACACTTAGTACCGCTCCCTGATGCTCTGTCAGGGTAGTGATAATTGTGCCATTAGTCTGCCAAAGCTTAATAGTGCTGTCGGTACTGGCCGAAGCCAACAGACTGCCATCGGGACTAAATGCCAAGCCCACCACCGTATTACGGTGGCCAAAGAGCGTTTTGAAAGATTTACGGTCGCGCAGATTCCAGAGCATAATGGTGCCATCGTTACTAGCCGAAGCCAGGCTTTTATTATCGGGGCTAAAAGCTACGTAGTTTACCCGCCGACTATGACCTTTGAGCGTTGCTAACTCTTGGCGACTGCCTATGTCCCAGAGCTTCACGGTACCATCCCAACTCGCCGAAGCCAGGGTTTTACTGTCGGGGCTAAAGGTCACATGATTGACCGATTCACTATGACCTGCAAAAGTGGTTAGCTCCTTGGCTGTAGCTACCTCCCATAGTTTGATTTTGCCATCAACGCTAGCAATGGCGATGAGCTGACCATCTGGACTAAAATTAAGGCTATTTACTTTATCGGCATTGACCAATTCAAACAGCTTTTTCTGGGGGGATAGGTTCCAGATTTGGACAATTTTGTCGAAGCCCCCAAAGGCCAAAAGCTGATTGCTGGGGCTAAACCGTGCGCTGTTAATCCGCCGATAGCTGCCTGAAATTGTAGTGATTTTTTCGGTAGATAGATTGCGGATTTTGATAGTTCGATCGGTGCTAGCTGAGGCGATCGATTTACCATCGGTGCTAAAAATTGTACTGTTAGCTGGCTGTGAGTGACGCAAAGGAGTCTGAAGATCTTTACTAGTGCGGACTTGCCACAGCCGCACGGTGCCATCGGCACTACTCGAACCCAAGGTTTTACCATCGGGACTAAAATTCACCTGATATACTCGATCGCTGTGACCAAGCAGATTATTAACCAGACTGCCATCCCGGCGATTCCAGAGCTTAACAGTTCCATCGTTGCTGGCCGAAGCTAAGTATTGGCCACTGGGATCAAACGTGACACTGTTGAGACGATCTCGATGGCCTTTGAGAATTAATAACACCTTGTTTGCCGACCAATCCCATAGCCAAATTTGGTTGTCGGCACTAGCACTGGCCAAAGTTTTACCATCGGGGCTAAAATAAACCCCATATACTCCATCACTATGACCCTCTAAGGTGTGTAATAGTTTACCGTCAGCTACCGACCAAATTTTGACGGTGCGATCGTTGCTGGCCGCCGCGAGATATTGGCCGTCGGGACTAAAAGTTATGTTAAAAATACTGTCTTTGTGGCCACCTAAAGTTCTCACCATGCGGTAAGTATCTGTCTGCCACAAATAAACCTGTTGATCGATCCCTGCTGCTGCTACTAAATCACCTTGGGGTGAAAAAGCTACTGTATTTAGTGGTTTTATATCTTTATCTTTGATAAATGTGGCCGTCACACCAGCTACGTTGGATGTTTCTTTGGTTGCCACGGAAGGTAAGGTGGCAATTACCTCCGGTATAAGTGAGGCAACCGATTCTCCCGAGGTTTTCCATATTTTAACCACCCCATTTTGGGTAGCTGCGGCGAGGCTCTGGCCATTGGGGGCGAAACTAATACTGTTTAGAGCGCTAGGATGCTTTAAAAATGTAGTCTTTTTTTGATAGGTCTGCATATCCCACAAGCGCACTTGGCCATCGGTAGCGGCTGTCGCTAGTAGTTGACCATCGGGTTGCCAGCTTAAGCCGGTGACGGAACCCTGATGACCACTTAATCGTTGATGTTCACGAATATTGAACAAAATGGTTTGCAGGTTAAATAGCGGTGCATAGGCTGGATATTTGGCTAAAAGTTGATTTCCTACATTTTTTTTCAGATCTTGAGCAGCCTGCATCGCCAAAATCAAAGAATCGAGTTGTCCACCAGTTTCAAACTCTCGTAAAGCCTTCATGCTGACCAAATCTAATTTGGTAGCGCGACTGGTTTGCTCTCTAGTCCATTCTGCCCAACCCGCGCCACAGAGTGAAAATGCTAAGATGGCTCCGCCAACCCAAACTTGGCGACGGTTGCGACGAGAAATTTGGCGGGCTTGCTGTTGCGATCGATCGAGTTCGGCAGTAGCATTTTGCAAAGCCAATGTTTGGCTGCTAGATAAATACAGCAAATCTTGATCGGCTAACTGTCGATCGGCAGCCCAAGCTAAAGCAGACCATAGATCTGCCCCCTGTAAAAGGTTTTCTGGAATGCTATGGGTTTGCCATTGTTCGATCTGAGCCGCATAGGGGCGAATCTTTTGTAGTTCTTGACTCACCCACTGCTGATTAAAAATCGCAGCATAAATTTGGTTGTAACAACAGAGCTGTCCAGACTGCTGTCGCACTACTCCCGAAAGATGGAGCTGTTGATGAGCCGGACTATCGGCAAAAGGAATGGTTTCTTGGCGCAGAATTTGCTGATACAAGCCCAAAACTTTGCCTTTGAGTTCTACAGAACCCAATAGTCGATCGCGAATGGTTTTAACGTGGGCTGGTTCGTCTTGGACTTCCCAGTTGTCAATTACTTGTTGCTGCACAACTTCAGCCACGCTGATATTAGCTGAACGACCCATCAATTTACAGAGCTTTTGGGTCAAAAAAGGCTGGCCACCTGTCCAGGTAATAATTTCAGCTAAAGTATCGGCTGGCGCTGGTACACAGTCTACTAATCCCGGCAATAGCGCCGCACGGGCATTGTTTTCCTCGAAGCCTTTGAGAGTAATGGCCTGACCAATGTTAAATGGGGTGCGCTGTTTGTCTTCCATCAACTCCGAAGGAGTTGTGACACCCAGCAAACAGAAGGTAATGCGTTGGTAATCGGGTTGGTAAGCCCGCTGGTTGTAGCAGGAGCGCAGGGTGGCAAAAAAGTCGTCGGTGGCAAATTGCAGGCTTTTGATGCTGTCGATTTCGTCGAGAAAAATGACGATCGGCTGGTTCGGCAGCAGCTCTAATAAAATATCGATGAATTGGCTAAAGAGTTTGACGGGTGATAGGTGCTGTTGCGACCGTCGCCACTGTTTGAAGTTGAATTTGCTACCAAGCTGTAAACCTCTCACCAGTTCGGCGATCGTGCCGTTGTACCACTGTTCGATCGAGACTTGCTCGTTGCCCGGTTTGGTCATTTCGACAAAGGCACAAGCGGCTCCTGCTTGGCGGAGGCGCTGCATGGTGCGCACACCCAAGCTGGATTTGCCCATTTGGCGGGCGTTGAGGACGTAGCAAAACTCTCCAGCGCTCAGGGCTTGGTAAAGTTCTTCGTCGCTAGGACGGGTGACGTAGCTGGGGGCGTTAGCTGCTAGGGTGCCACCGACTTTGTAGGTGTATTGAGGCTGGGGTGTGGTACTGGACATAGACGATCACCTTCGGTTCAAACGAAGCTATCAATCAATAGCTCTCCATATCATCGCCTATGATTGGGAAAAGAATTGCTCAGTTCGATATGGGATATGATATTGTTCGTTGTCTTTGCTATCTAGAGGAATATTTTCATGTGGGTTGAAAGCATTACTCTCAATAATATTAAGTGCTTCCAACAGCAAGAAATCAATTTTACTCGTAATCCTAGTGCTGCTCATCATCAAGCAAAACCTTATAATTGGATAACTTTACTAGGGGAAAATGGAGTTGGAAAAAGTACAATTCTTCAGACATTAGCTTTATTACTTGCTGGACCGGAAGCGGCGAAGGAGTTGATGCCTCGTCCTACTGGTTGGGTTCGGGACAATAATTCACCGGGAAGAATTACTATAACCTTACGCAAAGAAGATGATGATGTAGGGATATATGGCGAAGATAAAAAGCGACAAACTTTCTCTTATTCTTATTTTGTAACTGGCTCAAAAGCCTTAGAAATAGGCAATACTAGAAACAAACAAACCTATACCGAACCGGCACTTATTAAAGACCGTGCGAAGATTTTAAGTTGGTTGCGAGCAAATACCTTTGCTTCTGGTAATCAAGGATGGTTTGCCGTTGGTTATTAAGTATCGTCATAATCAAGTTAAAAATGCTTTGGTGAAAATGTTTCACGGTAAATGTGCTTATTGTGAAAGCAAAACTACGG
>JAYUSV010000018.1:0-8618 GCA_043755495.1 Synechococcales cyanobacterium | reverse complement strand
AGATGGTTTCCGAGAATATCTCGAAGGTACTGTACCCCAATGATGACAGCGATCAAGGTAAGCGGTTGCGACTCACTCAGCAAATATTCTTTGTCTCTTGTTCGTTACAAGACATGATCAGGGTAATGAAGGTACAAAATTTACCCTTGGCAAAATTCCACGAAAAATTTGTGATTCAGCTAAATGATACCCATCCAGCCGTTTCGATCGCTGAATTAATGCGGTTGCTGATCGATGAATACTATATGAAGTGGGATGAAGCTTGGGCGATTACCAAAAAGACTTTTGCTTATACCAATCACACAATTTTGCCAGAAGCTCTAGAAAGATGGCCAATTTCGCTGTTTGGTAGCCTGTTACCTCGGCACATGGAAATTATTTATGAAATCAATCATCACTTCATGGCTGATGTACGAATGAAGTTTCCTGATGATGCCGATCGACTCAGCCGGATGTCGTTGATCGATGAAAGCAATGGCCGCTATGTGCGGATGGCACATCTAGCCTGTGTTGGGAGCTTTGCCATCAATGGCGTAGCGGCCTTGCATACTGAGTTGCTGAAACAAGACGTGTTGAAAGATTTCTACGAAATATACCCCGAGAAATTTAGCAACAAAACCAATGGGGTCACACCTCGCCGCTTTGTGGTGCTAAGTAACCCCAAATTAACCGATTTAATTACCAGTAAAATAGGCGACAACTGGATTAAAAATCTAGAAGAACTCAAGAAACTAGAAGTCTATGCTGGTGACTTAGAATTTCATAAAGAGTGGCAGGAAATCAAGCTTGGCCTCAAAACCAGTTTGGCCACCCACATTGGAGAACAATATGGTGTCAAGGTTAATCCCCATTCGTTATTCGATATCCAGGCTAAACGGATTCATGAATATAAGCGCCAGCATTTGAACGTGCTGTACATTATTACTCTCTATAACCGGATCAAAGCCAATCCTGATATCGATATTACGCCCCAGACCTTCCTGTTTGCAGGCAAGGCTGCACCGGGCTACTTTATGGCCAAGTTGATCATTAAATTAATCAATTCGGTAGCCGATGTAGTTAATCGTGATCCCGATGTGCGCGATCGCATTAAGGTGGTTTTCTTAAAAGACTACAGTGTCAAATTCGCCCAAAATGTCTATCCAGCGGCAGATTTATCTGAGCAAATCTCTACGGCTGGGAAGGAAGCATCCGGGACTGGCAACATGAAGTTTGCTATGAATGGAGCACTGACGATCGGGACTTTGGATGGTGCCAACATCGAAATTCGTGAAGAAGTAGGAGCAGAGAATTTCTTCTTGTTTGGCCTAACTGAGCAAGAAGTGCAAAAAATGAGTGCCCAGGGTTATTCACCAATGAAGTATTACAATTCTAATTTGGAGTTAAAGCTGGCGATCGATCGCATTTCTTCCGGGTTCTTTTCTCATGGTGATAAGGATCTATTTAAGCCACTGTTAGATGTATTAATGAAGTATGATCCCTACTTCTTGTTTGCAGATTACCAGTCTTATATTGACTGTCAGCACAAAGCCAGTCAGACTTACCGCGATCAAGAGCACTGGACAAAGATGGCGATCTTGAATGTTGCTCGCATGGGTAAATTTTCTTCCGATCGATCGATCCGCGAGTATTGCCAAGACATCTGGCATATTGAGCCGGTCAAGGTGGAGTTGAAAACATTGATGTCTTAAAAAATTAAGTAAGCTCTTTAAGGGGCGCATCTTCTGCGCCCTTTGTAGTATTGAAATAATATGCTGAACAGTCTCATAAAGTGATAGCATGTATACTCTTTGTCCCTTCATCAGATCTATAGACCGGTGTCTCGATCGGCCAAATTATCATGACCTCTACAGCTCTGCAATATCTGCCCGCTCACGGTTTAAACAGCGCACCCAACCAAGAAATATTGCCCCTCACCGCCCGTGTTAATGGTCAAGACAGCCTAGAAATTGGGGGCTGCTCGATCAATAGCCTGGTACAAAAACACGGCTCGCCGCTCTACATCGTAGATGAAGTGACTTTGCGTACTGCCGCGCAGCAGTATAAACAGGCTTGGCAAAAATATTATCCCGGCGAATCTTTGGTGATCTATGCCTCCAAAGCCTGGAATTGTCTGGCTATTTGCCACCTAGTCACCAGCGAAGGATTGGGGATTGATGTGGTTTCTGCTGGTGAGCTGCTCACGGCGCTGCAAGCAGGAGCCAAGCCCCAGCAAGTTTATTTTCATGGCAACAATAAAAGCGTAAATGAGTTACAGCTAGCGATCGATAAAGGCTGCAACGTAGTAGTAGACAACTGGTGGGAAATCGAAACCCTCGGCACTTTAGCCGCCCAAGCAGCCCAAACGGTTTCGGTAATGCTACGCCTGACTCCGGGAATTGAGTGCCATACTCATGAATATATTCGCACTGGCCACTTAGACAGCAAGTTTGGCTTTGATCCTACTCGCATTGATGAGCTGTTTACTTATTTGAGCAAACAGAGTCAACTGCGCTGTATGGGACTCCATGCCCATATTGGCTCCCAAATTTTTGAGCAGCAGCCTCACCAAGATTTAGCCGCAGTAATGGTGGGTTGGTTTACCAAAGCTCAATCTTACGGGCTACCAGTCAGTGAAATTAATGTCGGTGGTGGACTAGGTGTGAAATACACCGAAAACGACGATCCCCAAAGTATTGATACTTGGGTACAGGGTGTGGCGACGGCTTTGGTTGTGGCTTGCACTGAGGCCAAACTAACTCCGCCTAAGGTTATCTCAGAGCCAGGTCGATCGCTGGTAGCCAATTCTTGCGTCACTGCCTATACCATCGGCAGCAACAAAGAAGTCCCTGGGATCCGCAAATACATTGCCGTCGACGGCGGCATGTCCGACAATCCCCGCCCGATTACTTACCAGTCGGTCTACCGCTGTGTAGCAGCCAATAAAATGTCGGCTCCCTGCACCGAAATCGTCACAGTAGCAGGGAAACACTGTGAATCGGGAGATGTGCTGATCCACAATGCTACTTTGCCCCCCACCCAGCCCGGTGATATTTTGGTCGTCCCTGTAACTGGAGCTTACAATTACAGTATGGCCTCTAATTACAACCGGATTCCTCGACCAGCGGCAGTCTTGGTTAAAGATGGCAACAGCGGTGTGATCATCGATCGAGAGACCTATGCCGATTTAGTGAAGCACGATCGACTACCAGATCGCCTAGGGGCACAAGCGTAGTAATCGATTAAGATAGATCTATGAGTGAGAAAAAACCCGGAATCAAAATCCTTGCCGATAACCGTCAGGCTAGGTTTCAGTATGAATTTTTAGAAGTCTTTGAGGCCGGTTTAGTTTTGACCGGCACCGAAGTCAAATCGATTCGCGCAGGCAAAATTAATCTGCGCGATAGCTATGGCCTACTCCGCAACGGCGAAGCTTGGCTATTAAACGCCCATATTTCAGCCCACGCTACCACCAGCGTCTATTACAACCACGAACCCACCCGCACCCGCAAGCTGCTGATGCACAAAAAAGAAATCCGGGAGTTGATTGGTAGCGTCGATCGACAGGGTTTAACGTTGGTGCCAGTTAAAATGTATCTGAAAGATGGGCGGGTTAAAATCTCGATCGCGCTGGCACGGGGCAAGAAACTCCACGATAAGCGTGATGATCTGCGCAAAAAAGATGACCAAAGAGACATGGCTAGAGCAATGAAGCAACATATCTAGATCTTCCTCACCACTGTCATGCCATCCCCGATCGGCAGTATCACCAATTCCACTCGTTGGTCTTGGTGAATTTTGATATTCAAACCTCGTAAAATACTAGTGCGTTTATCTGTGACCTCCGGATCAGCTACCCGCCCATACCACAGCACATTATCAATCAAAATTACCCCGCCAGATCGAACCAACTCCAGGCACAGCTCATAATACTCTGGGTAGCTGGCCTTATCGGCATCAATAAAGGCCAAATCAAACGTCTCGCCTGCTCCTGCTGCCAACAAATCTTGCAAAGTATCCACAGCCGGGGCAATCCGCAGATCTATTTTGTGAGCCACCCCGGCCTGTTGCCAATATTTCTGCGCCACATCAGTGGCTTCGGCACTCACATCACAGGCCACCATCCGCCCATCATCTGGCAGAGCCAAAGCCATCACCAGAGAACTGTAACCAGTGAATACTCCTACTTCTAGGATGCGTTTAGCTGATATTAATTTCACTAGCATGGCCATAAACTGTCCTTGCTCTGGACAAATTTGCATGTGGCCTTGAGGATACTCGGCATTATGTGACCGAAGCTGTTGCAAAACCCCTGGCTCTCTAACTCCTACCGATCGCAGGTAAGCAGATAGTCGATCGTCGAGTCCGATTGTTTGGTTACTCATTATTTACCCGAAAACCCAAAATGTTGTGACCACAGTATTACGAATATTTGAAATTATGTGTTACCATTCCCCACAATTAAGCATCTTTACAGTTTTAAGGTAAATTCAGGGTCATCTACCAAATATTTGCTCAGTGGATAAGTAACAAACTGAACAAGATCAATTACCCATCTACGAATTATCTTATGCCCAATAACTTAATACCTGCCGGTACAGCTCCTAATTATGGCTCGGGGTGGTCTTTTAGTATCACCAACAACGAACTCAATCAGCTTTTACAAAACCCTGCAAAACTACTCGTCCTCGATTATTCTCATGATGGTTCAGAAGCTAGACGCTATCAGCCCACCGAGATTGACGCTCTGCATAACAATGGTCAACAGGCAATTTCGTATCTGAGTATCGGCGAATCATCTAACTGGCGCTACTACTTTGAACCGGGTTGGAAAATCAATCCACCGGCTTGGCAGGGCAAAGAAAATCCAGATTGGCCAGGTAGCTCGAAGGTAAAATATTGGGATCTAGATTGGCAAAGAATTACTCTGGAATACCTCGATAAAATTATTGATAGCGGCTTTGACGGCATTTATTTAGATATTGTGGATGCTTTCGACTACTGGAGTAACCCCAAAAATGGTGAGGGATTGGTACTCGATCGAGCAGATGCAGCCACCAGAATGATTGACTGGGTAGAAAAAATTACTGAACATGCCCGAGTGGTTAAAGATAAGCCTAATTTTTATGTTATTCCCCAAAATGCTGAAGCATTGTTGGCCTACGACACCACTGGCAAGTTCTTAAAAGAGATCAGTGGCGTAGGTGTAGAAAGCCTTTATTACAATGGTGTTCAAGCCCAAGATCCAGTTGGCATTGCCGAGCGGACAGTCAATCTAAACAAGGTAGTAGCAGCAGGCAAACCAGTATTAGTCATCGACTATATCAACGATGGCTCCGGCTATCAAGGTGGTAACAAAGACCGGATTGATAGCTTTTGGCAGCGGTCAAACTTAGCGGGCTATACTCCCCAAGTAAATCCGCTCAATCGCACAACTTTAACTCTAGATCCTTTAAACAATCAGCTTTTGTTGGCACAAAAAGCCCAGATTGCGCCAGCATCTGTAAGCAAAGAAGCGCAAGGCACTGCCAACAATGACCTGCTAGAAGGCACAAATTTAGTCGATCGCCTATTCGGTGCAGATGGCGATGACACCATTAAAGGCCAAGCCGGTGATGATTACCTAGTAGGTGGTCGAGGTGTCGATCTCTTAGAAGCTGGTGATGACTGGGATATAGTCTATGGAGAATGGGGCAATGACTTTATTAACGGCGGTAGTGGTAACGATATGCTGTGGGGCAACGATGACAATGACACCTTATTAGGAGATGCCGGAGACGATCGACTTTGTGGCGATCAGGGTAATGATGTTTTAACTGGTGGTGCTGGCCGCGATATTTTTGTCTACGAAAACTTTGCTTCGCGCACCCTAGGCCGCGATATCATCACTGACTTTGAAACGGGCGTTGACAAGATTGAACTACGCACCAACATTTTCACTGAATTTGCAGGTGAAAATTGGAGTTTCGCAGTGGTTAATAACAATCAAGTCGTCAGCACCAGCACGGCTCAGATTATTTATAATCATGCCAACGGCAATTTGTATTACAACGATGCAGGCGATGCACCGGCGGTGAATTTTGCCAATCTCTCTAACAAGCCAGTGCTAAGTGTAGTAGATTTTCAAGTGTCCTAGGTGAATTACGATTGGTTCTCTCCAATACTGGCCTGTTGGACTGCAATGCAGAGTTTCTCTGATAATTGAATCCGATTGGTTTTGAGCGTTGTACACTTCTAGAGGCTGCTGTAAACATCATAAATAGCCTCATCGAATCCAACTTTGTCTCATTACCGGAGTAACTCATGCGTAAACTTACAACCATTCTTTTGGGCTTGATTCTAGGAAACCTGATGACTTTAGAGCTGGCTGCTCAGGCTACTACTCAGCCTATCTCATCTGCTCAAGCTCCTACCATGACCATTGCTCAAGCTCTCAGCAAGAAGTATCAGGGCAAACCTATTGTCGTAGAAATTTATGCAAGTTGGTGTCCAGCCTGTAAAAATGTCGCTCCAACTGTTGCTCAACTAAAAAAAGAATACGCTGGTAAAGCTAACTTTTTGGTTTTGGACGTGAGTAATCAATCAGCTACCTCTCGTTCTAAAAGTGCAGCTCAGCAAGCTGGCTTGAGTCAATTTTTCTCCCAAAATATCTCCCAAACTGGCTTGGTAGCCATCATCGATCCGGCTACCGGCAATATTTTGGCGCAACATCGCAACAATTCAGATAAATCTGACTATACATCGGTGCTGGATGCGGCCATCAGATAGTTAGGTCTGACCTTTGGGCGATCGAGAGCTGGACAGGCTCATAGTTTGCTACCAAGATTTCGATCGACTCTCTCACCCAGTCATAATTTATTGCTACAAAAAATCACCATATCTTCGCCATCTGCATCAAAAATCCTGGCAACTCTGGATCACCGCTTACTATTTCAGGGTTCACCAATATTTCTGGCTCTCTATTAGGGCGATATATGTGCAGCGATCGATTTTTTCTATCTATTAGCCAGCCTAAAACAGCTCCATTGGCTAGATATTCCACCATCTTAGCTTGCAAACCCACCAGCGCATCACTAGAAGACCGTAGCTCAACCACAAAATCTGGGCAGATCGATGTAAATGATGCTTGTTCTTCGGCTGTTAAACTGTTCCATCGTTCCAGCCTGATCCAAGAAGCATCAGGTGATCTGGTAGCACCATTTTTTAAGGTGAAACCTGCACTGGAATCGAATGTTTCACCAGCACCGTCTTGGTCTGACCAATTAGCTAACTGTTGAGCTATTTTGACGTTGCGATTACCCGTATCGGCAAACGTTGGTGCCATAATAATCACCTCTCCATTGGCATTGCGTTCAATCCGCAAATCACGATTTGCTAGACAGAACTGGGAAAATTGCTCATGGGTCATCAGAGCAGTCTCTGGAAGATTAACCATGAAAGGGTTTTTCTCTGTCTGAATGAGTAGCGTTGTCATCAATTTTTCCTCAAGCGCCATCACTGCAAATTGTAATCTAGAAAGCCGATCAATCATCAAAAACTGTTTTTTACACGCACACGTATACGTGTTAAGATTTGAGCATAGATTGAGTGAAATTATTATCATGCAGCAAAAAATGACCATCACGATCGATAAAGAAGTCTACGATGCTCTTTATCGGGTTGTCGGTAAAGGTAATATCAGTAAATTCTTAGAAAATTTGGCGCGGCCACACGTATTGAAAGAAGATTTGGTATCCGCTTACCAAGCAATGGCAGCAGATACAGAGCGGGAGACAGAAGCATTGGAATGGAGTAACGGACTAATTGGGAGCATTAATGATGCTGAGGGGTGAAATCTGGTGGGTAGATTTTGACCCGTCTGTAGGTGGAGAAATTCGAAAAACTCGACCTGCGGTCATTATCAGCAATGATGCAGCCAATTCGGCACTAAATAGAGTTCAAGTCATACCATTGACAAAAAATACTGGTCGATTATATCCCAGCGAAGCAATAATTGTAGTGGATGGAAAAGAAAGTAAGGCAATGGCAGATCAATTGACAACTGCATCCAAAGAGAGATTGGTAAATAGATTGGGCGCGGTGTCAGAAAATGAAATGAAGTCGATCGAACGTATAGTCAAAATCCAACTCGGGATACAGCTTTAGAGCCGTAGAGCGCTAGTTTCGTGCTAGTCTGTGATATCTATTACTTGCTCTAACGGGAGAACGACCTATGACCGCCATATTTATTCAAGATGAAGCCGAGCTGGATGCGCTGTTGGCCGCAGAACCTTTGATGGTAATCGATTGTACAGCAACTTGGTGCGGCCCCTGTAAGCTAGTAGCACCAATGATGGATGAGCTGGCTGAAGACTACGTTGATCGGGCTAAGGTGTTTAAACTCGATGTAGATGTTAATAAACCGATCGCCAAACGCTTTGAAGTTAAAAGCATTCCTGCCGTCATGATCTTTAAGCAGGGTGAGTTAGTAGAAAAAGTCGTGGGTGCTAAACCCTATGCAGAATATACGGCCACTTTAGAGAAGTTCTTATAAAAAAATAGTATCCCCTGACTTAAAATACTTTTCAAAAAAAAGTGCCCCACCGACCTCTGAAAATGCTGGCTTATGGGGAAGCAGGAGATATAAAGTTGAGTAAACG
>JAYUSV010000017.1:0-8630 GCA_043755495.1 Synechococcales cyanobacterium | reverse complement strand
TTGCCTTTAATAGCGTTGATGGCTATCGAGCCGGAGTTATTAAGAATCTCTGTGGCTTTAGCCCTGAGAGTGTCAAACAGCCCCAATGATTTGCCTTTAGACAATATTTGTAAGAATATTCAACGATCTAGGTTATCTCCCACCGGGAGTTTACGAGTCTAGTTGGCCAGAATTCATGGAGCGTTTTGCGATTAATGCTCAGCGACAAAGACTAATAACAGGGTTAGCTGCCGCACTTCGTAAGTTGGGGCTGGCGGGTTGTCGAAGGGTAATTATTGGTGGCAGCTTCGTCACGAGTAAGCAAAACCCTAACGACTTTGATGGCTGGTATGATGATTTTGGTCTAGATCCAAATATTCTTGATCCCTTATTCAACAAGAATGCAAGAGAACAGCAAATGGTGTTCTCTTGCATTCTTGTTGAATAATCCTAGCTATGAGGGATTTTTCCGAACAGATCGTGAAGGAAGACCAAAAGGAATCATTGCCTTAGATCCAAAAGACTTAATTAATATAAGGAGTTAATCATGATTCATAACGAGCGTCAATATGAAGTTACTCAAGCTAAATTAGGAGACTTAGAGAAAGAGTTGGCAATGCTTATTTTTCCAGATCCTACTTTACATCCTCACCAAATTCTGGGTCGGAAAACCAGTCTCAATATTTTAATCAATGAATTACAACAAGAAATCATAGAGTACGACAATCTAAAAAGTGGTCAAATTACTGATTTTCCAATAAATTCAATTAATGAACTCCCCATAGTAATGATCAAGACTAGAATTGTAAGAGGTATGACTCAAAAAGATTTAGCAGATAAAATAGGTGTTCGAGAAGAGCAAATCAACCGTTATGAAGCCCATGAATACTATGGAGTAGAGTTCAATATCTTACAAGAGATTATGTTTGCTCTAGATATCAGATTTAGCCCAATGTTGATTAGTTTAAGAGAACCATTAGTATCACCAGAATTGATGGCAAATAGCAACTCTATGGAAACGGCTGCGGGAAATAGTACTCTGACGATTACCTCGTACTGAAGCTCTCCGGGCAGAAAATTCAGCAATTAAATATAAGATATCTTGTAGGGTGGGCTGTTATTGAGCGGAGTCGTAAGTCCTACGGACGACCTATCGGTACGCGTAGCGTCACCGTTAGGTGATAATACTGCCCACCGCAAGAGTTCCAGGTAATTCCTCTGTTTTAAATAATTACACCGACCTACTTAACCTTACCGTATTAGACTTTACCTAGTCTGCAAAAGAGCCTCTAGTATAGGCTCTGCCCCGAAGCGAATGGCATCAGTGCAAGGCAAACCGGTTTCAGCAGTAACTGTTTTAATATAACTATGCAGCTCATCGTCACTCAGATTTGCACCATTGATAGCGATCGCCACCACCTTAGCTGGTGCAAAAGCCCCACCCGCCGCTGCAATTTGCTCATAGAGCTGAATCACCGCAGGCAAAGGCGGAATAGTTACCTGAGGGCAATTACGCACCGTAGTTTGCCCTGCCTTATGTACCAACACCAAATGAGTCGGCTGGCTGCCGCGTACCAAGGGTAAAGTCGCCGTCGAACCAGGATGCAAGATAGATCCTTGACCCTCAATAATCAACAAATCTTGATCAGGTGCATGATTTATTACAGCTTGCTCGATCGAACCCGCTGCATGATCTACTTTAATCGCATCTAAAGCCACCCCACTACCCACAATCATCAAACCAGCTTGACCAGTAGCCACAAACCGAGACTTAATACCTCGATCGGCGCAGGCTTGCTGTAACTCTAACCCCGCCGACATCTTGCCGATCGCCATATCTGTCCCCACCATCAGCACCCGCTTACAGGACAATTCTGCCGCCAAACCTCGCCCGATCGGCGGGTTTTCTTTGGGCGGTTGTCGCACATCCCAAATCCATTGACCGGGCTGCAAAGCGGGCAAATTGGGATGGCTATCGAGCTGAGTATGCAAACCATTGACGATCGACAACCCCGCCGCTACCGCCGCCTGCAACTCTGGCCACCAGTCATCTGGAATAATACCGCCGGAAGGTGCCGTGCCAATCAGCAAAGCATCGGGCTGATAGGCCAGTGCTGCCTGAATATCGGCCACTACTGGGGCATCTCGCTTAATGCCGGTGCATTCTACTACCGATGCGCCAGCGGCCTCTCGATCAATTACCACCGCCACTGGGTTGGGGCTGTAGCGTAACACGGTCAAACCAGTTTTGCCATTTTGGCCTTTAATGCCACCGTGTAAAAGGATAGCTAAGCGATGATGAGATAGGAGCATAGTCGGATCAATGGTTTTGCCATAAGCGTACCAGCTATTAGTTCTAGCTGGTACCCAAAAACTTCTAATTCTCAGCTCTGCCCATGACTAAGCCCCACAAGAAGATAGCAATAACAGCCCCAAGTACCGCTAACCCAATGCTACCGAGGTCAAATAAATTTTTGTCCGCCATCGCGGCAGTAATATTGAACCTCTTGTAAACCAAGAGGTGATGAATAATGCCGCCAATGAAAGCCCCAGCAATTCCAAGTGCTGATGTTGCAAAAAAGCCGCCACCCTGGCGACCAGGAACGATCAGTTTGGCGATCGCTCCAGCAATCACACCAAGAATAATCCAAGATAAAAGTGCAAACATTTGTTAGTTTCTCCACGATTTTAAAAACTCTGTCTCTTTCAGGATAGCGATCGAGTACTAAGTTAACTAAATCTCGCAAAGAAAGGTCACAAAAATCATAGCAAACAGCGATCGAACCCAGCCTGCAAAGCCACCTGATCTAACCCCCGGCCAATGAACACCAACTGATTCACTCGGGACTCTGTGGCCAACCACAGCCGGTCTTGACGACCATCAAAAATCATGTGGACTCCCTGAAACACAAAGCGATGATCGCGGCCAGCCAAGTTTAAGATTCCCTTCATCCGAAAAATGTTTTCGCCTTGGGTCTGCACTAACTCCGACATCCAATCATTCAGCTTTTCCCCATCTAGGGCACCCTCCTTGATGATGGCGATCGAACCTACCGTTTCATCATGTTCATGGGCTTCTTCACCTAAAAAATCTGGGTCGATCGCTAAAGCCCGCTCTAGATTAAAAGTATCGAGTCCGAGGACAGCATCGATCGATAGAGCCGCATCCTGAGTCCGATAAATCTTGGCAATCGCATTCATCGCTCGGATTTTCTGCTCCAAGCTATCCAAATCTGCCACACTCACCAGATCAATCTTGTTTAACGCAATTACATCAGCAAAAGCAATCTGCTCCTGCACTTCCTCCGCATCCCAATGCTGCAGCACATGCTTGGCATCTACCATGGTCACCACTGCATCTAAATGAGTTTGCGCCTGGACATCGTCGTCTACAAAAAAGGTTTGAATTACCGGCGCAGGGTCAGCAAGGCCAGTGGTCTCTATTACTAGTCGATCGAACTTCTCCCGCCGCTGCATTAAGTTACCAATAATCCGAATCAAGTCACCGCGCACAGTACAACAAATGCAACCATTGTTCATTTCAAAAATTTCTTCGTCGGCATCAATAATGAGCTGATGGTCAATGCCCACTTCCCCAAATTCATTCACAATTACGGCGATTTTTTGACCGTGCTGTTCAGTAAGAATTCGGTTCAGCAAAGTGGTTTTGCCGGAGCCAAGGTAACCAGTGAGCAGGGTAACAGGGACGGTAGATGCAACCATAGGTTAAGCCCGAAAATAGATTGGCTTCAGCATAGCCCAGATTTTGGGTTAGATGAAAAGTCGATCGCCAAAAGCGTAAGCAAATGGTAAAAGATTTCTAAAGAGGCTGTTGATACGTCGCTGATGATGGCTCTGACAAATCACCAGAAAAATTACCATTGCCGACCATCTTGGTAAATTCTCTTCCTCCAGTTGTACCAGACTTCGTTAATATAGATTAGTTGACCCGATCACCTCCACAAAACCTATGACTGCCAACTTTGGTATTGAGTTTTAAACGGGACACTGTTGCCCTCACCCCAGCCCTCTATTGCGACAGTCTTGCCCGAATGCATTCGGGCACTTGTCTGGAAGTCCCAAGAAGGGAGAGGGAGCAAGAGACTACGCTTGGTGCTCCGGCTCCCCTTCTCTTTCTTTGGGAGAAGGTTGGGGGATGAGGGCAAGTGCAATATTTCTATTATTTTGTCCCGCTTTAAGTTTCTCCCCTCGTATTCCTAAGTTTTAAAGTTATCAATATGAATACTTATCTCTGTCCTCAAGATCATCAATCGATCGATCCAGATTATTGCTCTCAGTGCGGCAGCAAGATTGCTGTTCTGATTGCAGATGACACCAAAACTGCCGATGCTAAACAATGGCAAATAGCGATTTCGATCGATTCTCAGCCGCTGATTGCCGACAGTCCAGTGCCTCCGTCTCGGCCTACCCAAGTAGTAGATCTAGCTGTGGGCAGCTATTTAATTGGTCGCACTAGCCAAAAACGAGCAGTTCTACCCGAGATTTCCTTAGATTTTGATGATGCAGTATCTCATCGTCATGCCATCTTAGAAATGCGAACTGATCGATCGCTGATTGTCCGAGATATTGGCTCAGCTAACGGCACCAGCTTAAATGGACACAAGATTCCCCTCACTCGTGATATTCCACTGCAAGATGGAGACATTGTTACTCTTGGGCATTGGACAAAAATAACTATTGCCAAAAAATAACTATGACTAAGCCCATGAGCAATATGCCTAGATTCCTTATTGCATCGCAGCAGCACCTACAGAAAATCAATACGCCACAGCTTCTGCAGTTGGCTCAGTACATTATTTGTGGCAGTAGCTTGCTGCTGTTTACCACCGCAGTTAATAGCATTCAGCAGCAGCGACAGGCGATAAATATCGTCGGCACAGATGCTGCCAGCAACGTACTAGTAGCTCAACGATTGAAAGATGCCCCAGCAGGAATGGATGCTTATGCTGTCAAAGCGCTACTAACTAAATCGGTTCTAAAGTCTGCTAATTCAGCTAATCGTCAACAGGCTTTAGCTAACACCGTGGAGAGTTTATTAAATGATGATGGTAAAGGTAAATCTTCTAATGCCAGCTATGCTGAGCGCCGACAAAAACTAGCCCAGCGATTGCTGCAAGCATCTGAAAATATTACTGGTGGCAAGACTGATCAAGGAGAGCGACGACCAATATTGACCATGCAACTTGCTACTTTAGACTATTTAGAACAGCTTCAAAAAGCCCAAGATTATCAGGCAGTCAATAGAGAAGCCGAATCTTTAAGCGCCTATCGATCGGCAGTAGATATTTTAGAAGCCAGTCTAATTCCAGCAGCCGATGAACTAAATAAAGCCGCACTAGCTAAGTTAGACCTTGCCTACAACCAACAAAAAATGAATGTGTTTAATACAGTCATCTGGCTGGCAATGGCTGGATTTGCGGTGACTGCTCAACTAATTGCTTTGCAGTTTTTTATTAGTCTGCGAACTCGCCGTACCTTAAACCTACCGCTACTGTTAGCCACCATTTTGATCGGAGCATTTATTATTTGGGCGATTATCCTGATTCAAACTAGCGGTGAAAACCTAAGCATCGCGCGGGAGAATGTGTTTAGCTCTCTGCACTCTCTGCGACAGGCCCGATCTTTAACCTACACCGCCAATGCTAACGAAAGTCGGGCACTATTACTAAAAAATGAAGCAGCACGTTTTGAGCAGGCTTTTAATACCAATATCCAAAAAATCATTGCATTACCAAGTAATTCTTTGGGCAATTTAGCGGTCATAACAGCCCAAGGAAACACCTCCACTAATATTGGGGGATTTTTGGGAGAAACTTTACGGCGGCCATTTATGGCGGGTGAAGCGGCAGCTTTGGCTGATAATTTAACCATGCTCGATCGCTATTTGCAAACCAGTAGCAAAGTACGTAGTTTGGCCGGCAGTAGCCCCTCAGCCGCAGTAGCTTTAGCTAGTGGTCAAGCTGGTGATGATTTTAATAATTTTCTACAGGCCAATCAAAAAGCGATCGACTTAAACAAACAAGCATTTGATGAATCGATCACTAATAACGCTAAATCGTTAGAAGGCTTTGAGCCAAAAAGTTGGACAGTATTGTTTTTGATTGTGTTTCTGGTGTTTTTAGGTCTGCGCCCGCGCATCAAAGAATATAATTTTCGGTAAGTGCTTTTTACTGCGGGGGAATTATGTCCGATCGGCCTACTCTATATGTCTCGATTACTAATCATGGATTTGGTCATGCTGCCCGCACCGCTGCGATCGCTGGGTTGGTACAGCAGATATTGCCCGAGGTGCAGTTAATTATTGCGACTACAGCACCCTGTTGGCTGATTGCCAGCTATGTTAATGGTGATTTTATCTATCATTCTTGTGCCCATGATGTGGGGGTAATTCAAGCTGATAGTTTGCAGATGGATTTACCAACGACGTTACAGAAGTGGCAAAAGATCATTAATAATCAGGCAGAAATTGTTCATAGTGAGGCTGCCTTTTTACAAAAAATGGGGGTGGATTTGGTGTTAGCCGATATACCTCCTTTGGCCATGCCGATCGCCCATCAAGCTGGAGTACCCGTTTGGGCTGCCAGTAATTTTGGCTGGGATTTTATCTATCAAGATTATGGCAAAGAGTTTGCCGACATTGCTCAGTGGATTGGGGACTGTTATGGCCAGTGTGACCGGATGTTTCATTTGCCTTTGTCAGAATCTTTAGATCGCTTCCCGGTGCGTGAGGCGGTGGGTTTAACTGGAGGCAAGCCTCGTTACGAAGCTGCCGATGTGCGACAAAATTTAGGGTTGGAGCAAGCTGAACGAACTGTATTAATGGTGTTCGGGGGGTTGGGGTTACAGGCAATTCCCTATGAAAATGTGAAGTTATTTCCTGATTGGCAGTTTTTGACTTTCGATCGATCGGCTCCCCAGTTACCCAATTTACGCTGTGTTCCAGATCCCTCTAATAATGACGTGCCTCGACGTTATCGTCCGGTAGATATTTTTCCGATCTGTGATTTAGTGGTGTCAAAACCCGGCTATACGACCTATGCCGAGGCGATGATCGCTGAGTTGCCAGTGGCGACGATTCTTCGCGGTGGTTTTGCTGAATCAGCAATTATTCAAGCTGCACTGCAAGATCATAGCCATCACCAAATTATTGATTCAGCAGATTTTTTCACTGGCTCTTGGGATTTTTTACGCCAACCAGTTTTGCCGCCGCGCAGTGGTCAAGGTTTACCTAAAAATGGCACCGAACAAGTCGCCCAGGCGATCGTCGATTTTTTAAGACCTTTACTTTAAAGTCTCAATCGCGCATCCACCCCAATAATTCTCCCAAAGTAATATGAAAGTCTTTAGCAAATTCAGGCACGGGTAATACATCGATTTCTTCATCAAATACTTGGGTTTGGGTGGATCGATCTGCCGAGTAGACAAATATCGATCGAGCAGCAGCTTGACGAGCTTGAGAATTTTAACCTACCGTTAAAAACTTGCCAATATTTGGCCGATCGCTACGCAACAACACATACAAAGGAGTCTCAGAATCTGCCCACAGAGATACAGTTTCCTGCAAAATCTCTTGCAGAATCGGGCTAGCACAATAATCCCAATGATCGATCGCCAGCACCAAATGGCTACGAGCATCATCCAACCAGCTTAAATCTGTCAAACAATCGCTCAGCGCATCCCAATTTTTACCAAAATAATCTGGAAACCGCAGCACCCGTGCAAACTCCGCCATCAACCCCGCAGTCTCCGATATTAGCTCCCCATCTAATTCAAACAGCTCACCACCAGCCGCTGCAACCTGCCCAGCCAAAATTGCCAAAGGCAAATCTGCATCTAGGCGATAGATCTGGGGAGCCGCATGACCACGGATAATGGCCTCGATCGACAAATCAAACATTGCCACAACTACTCCCTCACCCGTTGAAATGATTGATAGTGGTCAGGCGTATAGTATTTAATACTAGAGCCAGTAATAATCCGCCTCGCCCCCCGGCTAGAGATCCCCGGAGTCGGCACCGTATACTCACGATAAGTACCCCGAGGAGCGGCAGGCAGACGGCGCTCGAAATTGCCAAACACCGTGCCATCTTTGCGAGGATAGGGGAAAGGGCCGCCTTGATTGATCAATTTGATGGTGCGCTGGGCTTCGATCGGCAGTTGATTAATTGACACTGCTGGAATCGATCGACTTTGTTCAGTCACATCACGAGCAGCGGCAGTTAAAGAACAAGGCAGCGCCCAGCTACTGCAACCAATGGCAATAGCTAGAGCTGTGGTAACAAAAGTCCTAGTAAAAGACATTATTTTTTGATTGGTTTAGAGCTAGTGGTGGGTTTCGGACTATTGGGTTTTGCGCCAGACACTTTCCCATCAGATCTAGCAGTAACTTTAGCAGAAGTAATTTTGTCACCGATTTTGATCGAATCTATGACCTCCATGCCTTTGACCACTTTGCCAAACACTGCATATTTGCCATCCAAAAAATTCACATCAGCCAAAGTTACATAAAACTGTGAAGAAGCACTGTCAAGACTCTGCGATCGAGCCATCGACAAGACTCCGCGTTTGTGAACCAAGACTGGTACCTGATTACCCGATTGGACATCTTCAAAAACTTGGCTGTAAGCAGG
>JAYUSV010000016.1:0-8647 GCA_043755495.1 Synechococcales cyanobacterium | reverse complement strand
GTCATTTGGATGGTGGAAATTAACAGCATATGAACGCTACAGATTAGAGACTGACATCATTATCGCAGGATCAATCATTTTTTTGACACTCCTTACTTTTCTTACTGCATAAAGCGTGAGGCTCAAAGGTTTGCGAAGTCACTGAGTCAGTTATAATTGCACAGAAGGGAACTCGTCACCCCATATAAATTACAGTAGTTTTTGAGATAATCCACGCTATGGTCAAATTTTCTCGGCTGATCGCCTCTAAATGGCTAAAACTTGGTCTAATCACCATTATCTTAACAATACTAATAGCCCCAGTATGGTCACTGCCTCCGAAATCTCAGCGCAACACTATTTTGATGATTGGCGATGGTATGGGTTGGAACTTAGCTCGCACCGCAGCTATCCAGAACGCCATTAAGCAAGGAAAAACTGGTAAAACTCTGCAAGATTTTTATGTGCAGGGGCGAGGGAATGGTTTGAATATGCAAACCCTCGAAGGCTATGCTCTCAGTACAACCTATGGCACAATAATCGCCGATAGTCAGGGTAAGTACAGCGGTAATAACAGCGCTTTAGATGATTCTCAAAAGCTGACTGGTGCCAGTGCAGTGCGAGCTAATTTTAAGTTCAACCCCAACAGTAATTTAGTGAGTTACGATCCGGTGCGTGGTGGTGCTAATCCTTGGACGGCGGGCAGCGATCGAGAATACATCAAAGCCAACTATCCCGACTCAGCCAATACTGCAACCACTCTGTATACCGGAGTCAAAAGCTACAACAATGCGATCGGCGTAGATATTTACGAACGCCCCTTAACTTCTATTTTAAAAACTGCCGCTAGTTTAGGCAAATCTACCGGCTTAGTTACATCTGTGCCGATCGATCATGCCACCCCCGGAGCCGCTGCTGCTAACGTCAATCGCCGTAATAAATATGACCAAAATTCCAAAGATGCTACGCCTCTAGATAATATTTTGCAGCAGGAACTGCGCATCTATCAGCCAACAGTACTACTCGGCGGTGGGCATCCTCTCTCCAATACCAAAAAGCCTTTGCCGACTGGTGTGGAACCAGATCATACTTACATCAGCGAAACCACCTATCGAGAGCTTAGTAGTCGTCCTGATAACAATATTTACCGGTATACTTTTCGAGAACGTGGTGCTAACGCGGCTCGGGTACTAGCACAAACCGCCGCCAAACTAGATCCCAATCGAGGGCAAAGATTACTAGGGGTTTACGGCGCACGCGGACAGAATGGGAATTTGCCAGTGAGTTCGGCTAATGGCGACTATAGTACAACGGGGTTAGATATTTTTAAAGTTCATGGCACTAGGGGTCTACAGCCCGATATAGATCGACCCTTAAGCCCCAACGAAACCACGGCTCAGTTTATCCGGCGCGAACGCAATGAAAACCCGACGCTCAATGATTTGACCAAAGCTGCTTTAACTGTGTTAGGCAAAGACCCTGATGGTTTTTGGTTGATGGTCGAAGGTGGTGATGTGGATTGGGCTGGTCATGACAATAACATGGACAATTTAATTGGGACGGTGCTGGATTTTGATCGATCGGTGGGCACTGTAATTCAATGGATCAATCAACATGGCGGTTGGGAGCGCAATCAGCTCATTGTGACCGCAGATCACGATCATTACTTAACTTTAAATAACGATTTCCCTCAGCTCTTACGCCAAAAAGGTGCCGAGAAACTCACTGAAATAGATACAGCATCAGAAGCTGGTCATTACTGGGGTTCCCAGCCAATAGTTGCCAGAGATGCGGTGGGTAAAGAGTTGCCCGAAACCGGCAAATATGGCTGGGGCAACCATAGCAATCGTCCGGTGCCAGTTTATTACCAGGGATTTACTTCTGATGTATTGACTAAGTCGATCGGGCAAGGGTTTCAGCTATATGGTCACGATATTCCAGGGATCTCAGACTTAACTGATCAGGTGCATATCTATCGCACCCAATTGGCTGCGGTAGAAGCCAAAACATCTCGAAAATCACGCTAGTTAATAATACTTAATTAGTCGTGATTCAGGTCTGAGTAAAAGATTAAGCTGAAATAACAAGAAGCAATGATAAAAAAAATCTGTAAACATTCCCAAAATAGCCGAAAATAATATGGAATAAAATAAAATTCTAGTTAAAATTAGATGAAAAAAATTCCTGACTGGTGTATCCTGCCTAGCGCAGCATATACAATTAATAGAAATCAGATAAAATATTATGATTTCAATGATCGGCAGCCCGAAATGGGGGATGTAATATACGGCAAAATTACTCGAATCAGTCAACACACCGAGCTAGAAAATAAATCAGGTAGAATCCATCGGATTAATGAAGGTTCTACTGGGATTTTTGTGTTTGGGAATCGTTATGCGCCAGATTATTACGAAGGATTTATTCCCTCTGAGATGAATAACAAAGTAGATTTAATAGCCCGATCAGGCTTAGTTGGCGATGTACATGTTAAAAACTCCTCTGTTAAGGATCCTACTCAAATTAAAATATTAGGGTATGTCTATGATGGGAAAGAAAGACAGCTAAATACCCGCGATTATTCTCTAATTCAGCCTAAAAAAATAGAGAAAAAGCCAGATAGATCTAAAATGCTCCTGTTTATTGGTACCAGCATGAACTCTGGTAAAAGTACCAGCGCGATGGCTTCTTGCTGGGCGATGACAAGCAAAGGCTATGATGTGCGCGCTTCAAAAATAACAGGTACTGCCAGTCTCAAAGACATTTTGCACATGCAGGATGCTGGAGCCTCGATCATTAATGATTTTACTCATTTTGGATTTCCTTCTACTTACCTATTAACAGAAAAAGATTTGCTTAAAATTTTTAATGACTTGGATTTAAAACATGCCAATAATCCGAAGAACTATTGGGCTGTTGAAATTGCTGATGGCATCTTGCAAAAAGAAACAGCTATCTTGTTGAAATCACCAGACGTGCGATCGCGCATTCATAAATTAATCTTTGCTGCCCAAGATACTTTTGGAGCGATCGGCGGATTAAATATTCTAAAAAATGAATTCGACCTAGTTCCTGATGCAATTTCAGGCATATGTTCCAGTTCACCGTTAGTGTTACGAGAACTAGCAGAGTTCACGAATATACCAGTATTTAACAATATTGAATGGGATGTAGACCGAATTTTTGAACTTTTGAAATAACTCTGTAAATACTAAAGCAGCGGTAGTACTCGGATTGTTTTTGAATACTACCGCATTTATTTGTTTAATTTGTCGCTAGCACCTGTCTCTTTTGCTTGAATTTACGTCGCACAAAGCGTAAAAAAACCAACCATTTTTGTGCTGGCGGATCAAAAAAAGTAAAGATGTCACCATAGGCAGCAAAAGCATTGGTATGGTGCTCCCAATGTTTTTCTGGGGTAGTAATAAAAAACATTTTACAGATCAATACTATAGCTGCCGGGGTTTTCCATTCCATGATCGAAACATGCCGCCAAATTACATGAAACTCCCCAAAGGCCAGCCCAATGAGAGTGCCTACCGGAGAAATTTGCCACAGCCAAGGTGTAAATACAAAATAAGGTAAAGCTCCCAGAATGCCATCAATCATTACCAGGGGATTTTTGGTCAGTACGGCGTAATGGAAAAAATTGCGGTTCTTTCCATGGTGGACGATCGTATGAAACTTGCCAAAAACATGCTCTGGTACATGGTATACAAACGTAGAAAAGAAGTCTCCAATCAATAGCAAAAGCCAAGCCACAAAAATTGCCTTTCCGATATCCACAATGAATCCTCACAATTAATAACTTTTTTGAAGTTGAAATTAAAGACGAGCCAATCTGGAGCTGCATTACAGCTCTGGCAAATAGACAGACATCATTTAAATTAGTTAAGATACAGATGTGGTTCCCAGCTAAATTTAGTCTATCTGCCTATTTAGGGAATAAAGTACTTTGACAAGTGTTCGATCGTCAAGCTTTTTGATCATTAAAGCAATGATTTTGCACAGTTTTATAATGTGATTCATGTCAAGAGAGAGCAGGTTAAGAAAACATTCTATTTTACGAAATCTTAACCTTGGCAATGTTGGTATACAACTATACAAGTGCTGGCAGTCATAGGCATTTGTAGACTACATTTTCTTATGACTAAATATCAATTCATCTATAGATCAAGAAAATATCCGTAAGCAGACTAATGCGACGACGGCTGGCACAGTTTGCAATAAAACTGCTAGCAATCGTAGCTTCCGTGGTTGTTCAGGAGCATCGCTACCTAAAGATAGAGTTACGCTGCCATAAATTCCGGCGATCGCAATAAAAACCAAAAAGAACGTCCAAATCTCAACCGAATGCGTTGGAGACAACCACCCCCATAGCATTCCTGCGGCTAAAAAGCCATTGTATAAACCCTGATTACTGGCCAATACATTAGCGACTTGGCCATCGCTAAAGTTATCAAAGCGCTTACGTCCTTGATCCCATTGAAATACTTGCTGAATCAGAAAGAAAACATGAATCAGGCCAACGAAACCAATCAGAACGGGTATTAAGGTTTTCATACGAAATCACTGGTTATTATTACCCTGATTCTCTCATGAACTAATTAAAGCAATCGTTAAGATTTCTATACGAAACAAATGGTTATGACTGTCCTGTAAACTCTATTATTTCAGCATGAGTCGGTTGGGCATCGATCGCCCCTGGTTTCAGAGTAGTCAAAGCTCCCGCTGCTGCGGCATAGCGTACCGTCTCTGCCGCAGACTTACCCGCTCCTAGCTGATGCAGCAACCCGGCCACAAAAGCATCCCCGGCCCCCGTAGTATCCACCGTCGCTACCACAAAAGCCTCCTGTTCACCCTGGGTGCCATTCAACCAATATTTACAGACATTCCCTCCATCGGTGATCACAATTCCTTGTGCTTGAGGAAGATGTTTGCAGAGTTTCAACGGCATGGTATCTCCATAGAGCAGCTCCGCTTCTTCTTTAGCAAACTTAATAAAATCGGCCTTCACCAACAATTTACGAATGGGAGCCAAAGCCACTGCTGGATCTGGCCAAAAACTTGGCCGCCAATTAACATCCACCAAAATTTTCACTCCTTGAGCCTTAGCCAACTCTATCGCCCGCCAAGTACTGGCGGAACTGGCTGGATAAGCCAGAACTAATGTACCCAACTGCAAAAAATCAGCCCCTACAAATAATTCTGTTGGCACCTCCGATAACTGGGCATCAGCAAACAAATTGGCTGGCACACCGCCAAAACCACCAAACGATCGATCACCATCCAAATCTCTAATTACCTGTACCTGACGAGTAGGGGCCGTGGGGTGAATCTGGATGCCACTGATATCCACCCCGATCGATTGCAGCTTAGCCGTCAAGTCTCTACCCGGTTGGTCATCACCCACACAGCCAATGAATTTGGATCGATCACCCATCTTCACCAAGCCACAGGCCACATTCGCTGGTGCGCCACCGGCTAGGGGAGTCCAAGAATTTACCTGATTGGCACTGACACCAACTTGGTCTGCCAGCAAATCAAAAAGCACCTCGCCTAAGCAAATTATCGTAGACATATCACTTACCTATATGGAATATTTAGGGGCACACCAAAGATCACAGCGTTGGTGTGTGGAATTTTTGGCCATTACCGTCTAGAGTATAAGCATAAGCATAAGTATATATACCAGTTGCTGATAGCAGCACACCTGTCTTACAGACGGGGTTCCCAACACTACCAAAACTTCTTATGAGTGATCCAAAAATGCAGTTGTCGGCCAACCTCTCCGATCGAGAGCTAGAAATCATTGCCGCGATCGCTGACGGTCTCACCAACGAAGATATTGCAACTCGCCTAGCTATCAGCAAGCGCACAGTAGATAACCATGTGAGCAATATCCTCAAAAAAACCAGCACCGACAACCGAGTGGCACTGGTTCGCTGGGCACTGCAATGGGGCAAAGTCTGTATTGATGAGTTCAACTGCTGTGTGTTGCCCACTCCCACAAAACCATAAATTCAAAATTGGCTGATAAAAACTTGATGTAAAGTATTGCGAAATCCCCCCGTAGTAAGCTATGATGCAAAGCTGACTCTGTTAAAGGACTTTCGATCTGCAAGGATAGTCAATCTAAATAGTAGAGATCAGCAATTGTATTCGGGAGCAGTCCTATTTCGAGCTGGCATTAGCCAATTGAATATTTCCTAGCCACAGACAGCAGGAGTCTTAAGACTTAATACCCTGCCGAGGTTAATGCCAGCTTTCGTGCTGACTTTATTTGTAACCCCGGCTTGCTGCCGGGGTTAATGTTTGTGGGTACCCGAATACAACCAACCAGACCACCAACGAGGTTTACCAATGGGGAGAACCCTAGCAAATAAACAGGCGATCGTAGCTGAACTCAAGGAAAACTTGAGCACCAGCCAAATGGTGGCGGTTATCGATTACCAAGGTCTGACTGTGGCCGAAATCACTGACCTGCGGCGGCGTTTGCGCCCCAAAGGCGCGATTTGCCAAGTCACCAAAAATACCTTCATGAGTAAGGCGATCGCTGATGATGCAAATTGGCAGCCAGTTTCCGAGTTTCTCTCGGGTGCTTCTGCATTTTTGATTATTCAGAATGATGTAGGCGGCGCAATCAAAGCCTACAGCGAGTTCCAAAAATCTTCCAAAAAGACCACCCTGCGCGGCGGTGTGATGGAAGGCAAAGTGTTGTCAGAAGCTGACGTGAAAGCGATCGGCGACTTGCCATCTAAGGAGCAACTCATGGGTCAAATCGCTGGCTCGCTCAATATGGTTACGGCCAAAATTGCGATCGGCGTGCAAGAAGTTACGACTTCTATTGCCCGTGGTATTCAGGCAAACGTGGACAAAGGTTAAGAGCGCTCCAGGCACTCTCAAGATCGCCGCTATTTTTTTCATTTACTATATCAAGGACGAACATACATGTCTGCTGCAACCGACACAATTTTAGAACAGTTAAAAGCGCTTTCCTTGTTGGAAGCTGCTGAATTAGTTAAGCAAATCGAAGAAGCGTTTGGCGTTTCTGCTGCTGCTCCTGTAGCTGTAGCTGGCCCAGGTGCTGCTGCTCCTGCTGAAGCTGTTGAAGAAAAAACTGAATTCGACGTGATCCTCGAATCTGTTCCTGACGACAAAAAGATCTCGGTTCTTAAGGTCGTTCGCAGCTTGACTGGCTTAGGCTTGAAAGAAGCGAAAGACTTAGTAGAAGCTGCTCCTAAGGCCGTCCGCGAAGGTGTGCCCAAGGATGCTGCTGAAGATGCTAAGAAGCAAATCGAAGAAGCTGGCGGTAAGGTTGCAATTAAGTAGCCTTAAACCCCAGGTTTAAATTTCCCGCTGTCGTCTGTATAGATGATGGCGGGAATTGTTTGTCATTTCAAGATTCCTAGTACTCCTGTTTTTCTCCAAATGCAACCGACTATACAGTGTACTAAGCTTGGTCGGTGAACAATCGAGCTGACCTCATCCAAGATTTCCCCGCCCAAGTTAATTACTTACACTTTAGATGAGCAGGATACCAATATAGAACTGAACCCTGACCCTTCAGAATTTAAAGGGGATAATCGCCCATCAGCTATCCAGATCTGGCCTTGATTAACTTTTGCTGCGCCCACTGCGCGCCATTTGGATCAACACCTGATGAGCATCTTCCGAATCAGTGAGTTCCCGATCGAATACCACCCGCACAGTCTGAGTATTTCCAGCTACCACTGCCGCCAAATCCATCCCCAGCGGATCAATAGAGATCATTTCGGCCTGAGTTGCAGTACTTGCCGCGCCATGCACCTGAGCGTAGACCAACACCGCTGATGCATGGTCATCATTCATGTGCTTACAAATACGATCACTAATTTCGGGGGTGAGTTGGTCAGCCATAATTAATTGATTTTTAAGGAGTTAAGGTATTTTAGCTAGTCGAGTTGATATCAAAGAATTGATCGAAACAAATATTGACGCTAAGGTGCCTGAAGTCAATATGGTGGGCTGCTGCTAAGCGGGTTCGTAAACCTTACGGTATGCGTCGCAGCTAGCACAGCCCACCCGACAGAATATTTTCTATTAAGCGGCTTTTTTGGCTACCAAATATTTACTCATGAAATGAACTTCGGTGGGTAAGACTTCAGCAAAACCAGCACTATGCAGCTTGGCGACCAAATCATCATCCATGTAACTGCGATAGTATGGCTCATGAAAAGTCTCAGAGAAAGCTTGCATCATCATTTCAAACTCTGGCGAATCGCTCATTTGAATTGAATCACAAATAATCAAAGTACCACCTGGTTTAAGCACTCGGAAATACTCCTCGATCGCCTTTTTTCGCACGGCTTCTGGCAGCTCATGAAACAAAAAGACACAAGTTACGGCATGGAAATAATTATCCATGTAGGGCAACTCTTCCACGTTTCCTTGCATCAACTGTACCAGTTCTCCAGGCAGATCGGCTAATTGATCATTGGCTTTGCGTAGATACGCTCCTGATAGATCGACACCAAATAAGGAAGCTTGGGGTAACATCGATCGAACACCTCGCAAAGTCCGGGCAGTGCCACAGGCCGCGTCCAAAATCTTAATTTGCTTGGCAGGAAGATCACTAAGGCTGTTCAACAAAAAGATTGATCCGCTCACTTTTTTGGATTAACTATAATGT
>JAYUSV010000015.1:0-2901 GCA_043755495.1 Synechococcales cyanobacterium | reverse complement strand
CCAGACAAGTGCCTGAACGAGTTCAGGCAAAACTGTCGCAGGTCAGCCAACTAAACTTTTAGAATAGCTGGTATTTTGTTTGAGAGAAATCACCTAAGCAATCGAGCTGATCTCGAAGCAGGTTGAGGGTCACGACGAACTTGGGTTTCAGTTCTGACAGCACCAACGAGAGCACGTTTTTATCGACTTCTAAAATGCCGAAGTCTGCTTTTTGATGAACAAAAAGTTCGGTTATTTGGGCTGCCGATCGACCATAAAAATGGGTAGTCTCAAAGAGAGGACTAACAGAGACAACCCCAATGGTCAGAAGATGGCTGCTACCCACATTGAGTGAGATTTTGGCTAAATCAGAATCCACCTCGATCGCCTTTGGCGCAAGCGGAGCTATCGAACCCTTTGCGGGTATTGACGAAACACCGCAACAATTTCATAGCATCCAAAAGATTCGACAGGGCGAACAGCAGTGGCAGAGCGCAGTTTGCGCCCTAGGCTATCTTTTGCAAACAGCGCCCAGCAACAACAACGACGCTGGACTATTGCTGTGTGCGCCAGTACCCCTCTTTGAGCCAGGGGCCTACGCTACCGCTATTTTTAGCCCAGTGCATCCCGGACAACCCTTATTAGCTAGTGCTACCGCAGTTGCTGTAGACGTAGCTGTGCCCCCCGAAATTCCCTTGTTGCCTGCCGATCCCCTACAAGATGAGCGCTTTTGTCTAGTCTTGACCAAGCAATTCGGCTTAGTGATGTCTTTAGGGAGTACGGAAACCCCGCATTTTCAATTTTCCTTCGACCCTGCTGATGTGCAGTTAGCTTGGCAATCGCTCCGCGCCCGAGTAATGCTAACTGCCACCCATCAACTACCAGCGCTAGATGCCATGGTCGATCGGTTAGCACCTGTAGTGCCCAACTATCAACTGGTGATGCGTTTTAGCCAAATTTTGCTCCAGCAGTTACCCGCTGAGCCACATCCTCACGTTATTCCTCAAACAGTAACACCACCAGAGAAGCCGATCGAAACCAAAGCTACTGCCGATCTGGAGTTATTACAGGCACTCACCCACGAAATTCGCACGCCTTTGACTACAATTCGGACTTTGACTCGCTCTTTGTTGCGTCGGATGGGGCTAGAAGAACAAGTCATCAAAAGATTGGAGTCGATCGATCGAGAATGCACTGACCAAATTAATCGCATGGAGCTAATCTTCCAGGCCGTAGAACTGGCCGAAGGTCAATCTGTAGCTTTGACTTCGATGTCGGTTAGTCATTTACTGGAACAAAGTTTACCCCTCTGGCAAAAGCAAGCCGAGCGGCGACAGGTAAACTTGGCGGTAGCGATGCCGCAACAGTTGCCAGAAGTACGCAGTAATCCAACAATTCTCGATCGAGTACTCAATGGCCTAGTGGAAAACTTCACCCGTAATCTGCCCCCCGGTAGCCAAGTAGAAGTAGAAGTGGTGCCGGTGGGCGATCGAATTAAGCTTCAGGTGCGATCGATCCGCGAAGAGTTTGATCCTGCTGCCGAACATTGCCCCCACGAAACCAAAGCAGTGGGACAAATGCTCACTTTTCGCCCAGAGACTGGCAATTTGAGTTTGAATTTGCAGGTGACTAAAGATCTATTTCAAATCTTGGGTGGCAAATTGGTAGTGAAGCCCAATCAACAACAGGGAGAAACTATGACTATTTTTCTGCCGATGCATTGAGTGAATATTTGTATGGAAAATCGATATGGTTTGTCTATTGGTTAGATAATAATAAATTATCTAGCTTAACTTTGGCAGGTGTCTCATGAATGTCACTAACATAGTCAATCAGATCATCGGTTATTTTTCCGATGCTGTGGCAGTAATTTTCAGCGTCGATCAGAAAGAACATCCCCCAGCAGGTGTTCAACCTTTCACTGGCAAAATCCATCGTCGCCATTTACGTCGGGCTTAACATTGACTGTTAAATCTCGATCGATGCCGATCGATTCAGTTCAATCAGCGATTTGCCAGATTGAAATTTGTTAGACTGGGGAGGCGCGCTTCTCCCCAGTCTTTTAGGTATCAGCATGACTCTGACGATCGATCCCAAAACTCTCTTTACATCTCAAGAAATTGCCGCTCTGCACTATCAAGCATCAGTACAACGCTTTGATGACTCCTGGCGATCGACCTTAGCTACTTTATTAGGGCTAGGTAGAGCTGCTGGAGCTGACCTGGTAGAATTCTTTCTAGAAAAAGTCAACTATATTAGCTCAATGGCTGAAGACGACACCATCACCAGTGTTAGCCCCAGAATTTCTACAGGTGCAGGAGTGCGGGTCTTTGTAGGCAAGGCCGATTGTTATGTGAGCACCAATGATTTGTCTTTCAATGGTCTAAAAAACGCCCTAGAAAAAGCTTTGGGTATTATGGGCTTGCACTTACCAATTCCTCAGGCCTATGTACCAGAAATTAATCTAGAGTGGCTGCGAGACTATGCTGCCAGAGGTGAAAAAGAAGCTTGGATCGGAGCTTGTAGCTCCATGCAAGATATTGCGGGCGTATTGCTTGCTGCCAACCGCCAACTGAACAAAGTAGCCAGTCATGCTCAGTCCCGGCGGGCAGTGTATTTCCGCGATTGGCAAGAAATTTTGGTGGCAGCTAGCGACGGCACTTTTGCCCGCGACATTCGCCTGACTCAATCGGTAGGCTTTAACTTACTCTGTGCCGACGGAGCCAATCGATCGAGTATTGGTCAGCGAGTGGGCGATACTAGCGACCCCGGCTTTTTGAATACTTGGGATTACGAAGCAACTGCTGGGGATGTGGCGGAGTCTGCCGGTAAAATGCTGTATGCCGACTACGTGGAGTCAGGTAACTACCCGATCGTAATGGCCAATCAGTTTGGCGGTGTGATTTTTCATGAAGCCTGTGG
>JAYUSV010000014.1:0-8688 GCA_043755495.1 Synechococcales cyanobacterium | reverse complement strand
TGTTAGAGACAAGTCTTTCATACCAAGCCCGCAAAGTCGGTTGATAGTCATGAATAGAATCATGGGTAATCTTAAAACCTACTCGGGATGCTGCTTCTACATGAGTATGATGCAGTACAATCAAAGAACCAGGAAAAAATAGCTGCATTAGCACCATCGAAGTTGGATATTCTTCCTGCGCCAGCGAAATAAACTGATGTACCGCTAGCCCACCCGGAATCAAAGCATCATAGATTTTTTTATATAGTTGCTCTAATTCATTAGGTCTGACATGCTCCAGTGAGCCGATCGACAGGATTCGGTCATAAGGAGCATTTTCAAAATCGTCGGTCACAAAATCAGCCAGAGAAACTTTTAAACCCAACTCTTCATGGGCGTAGGTCTGCTGCTCCTTAGACAAAGTAAGACCTGCCAGCTCTCCTAGGTGCCCATTATCTTGCAGAAATCTCAGCATAGATCCCCAACCACAGCCTAAATCTAAGATTTTCTCAGAACCTTGCAAGTTCAATAGAGACAAAAGGTGTTCAGCCTTATTGGTCTGTGCTTCTTCTAAGGTTTCTTGATTACTGCGAAACTCGGCGCAGGTATAAAATCGATATTTTTTATCGAGAAATAAGGCGTAAAAGTCATTGGAAACATCGTAATGAGCCTCGATACCAACGGCATGACTGCAATTCATCATGCGATCGAGATAAGCGATTCTGGTTCTTTCTGGGGGATAAGATTTAGCAAACCACTCTAGCAACGGAGATTTAGGCTCGGTCCAAAACGTCCAGTTCTCTACTGGTTCTAAAGGTATAGCAGAGTGAATACGCTGGTCGGCGATCGAGTGCAACAGTCCATGGGCAATCAGATCTGGAGCAAGTGGCAATAACTTCATGCTAATTTTCCTCACTTAAAAAGCTTGGTTACATGCTGGAATACCCTTACATTACAATACTTCTCTATTAAAATTCAAAATGGTTACATTGCAACATAATCTAGAATCACAGGATAGGCAAATACAAACACCTTTACAGTGGTGTCATATCGCATGAAATGATTTTAGGTGGTTCTAAGCCTTGCTATGCAACAATTGTGTGGATTGTAAAATTCATATGCCCTGTTCTCACGTGCTATTTCTTATAGATTAAGTTAATGAGGGCACAATGTTCATTTAGCCTAACAAGAATGTCTGATTTATCAGCAGGAGTTAGATCACTTGGTTCTTGAGAATCTGGGACAAGATTAGACATGGGTTTAAATTCAACTATCACTCCTCAACAGTGCATTAATCGTATCCGACCATCGTAACATTCAAATAGATAATCAAAAAGCGCACAAGATAGTATCCTGTGCGCCTCCATTGTAGTCTATTCTACGCCTTCAATGCGATCTTCGACCTGTTGGTAGAGTTCGCGTAGCCGATCGAGATTCTCGTCAGAAGTTTCCCAATAACCGCGACCACTTACTTCTAATAAAGTAGCAACGATTTTGCGGAAAGAATTAGGATTCAAATCCATCAAGCGTTTGCACATTTCTTCGTCTTTGATGAAAGTGCTATTGGTATCTTCATAGACCCAGTTATCTACAGCATCTGCTGTGGCACTCCACCCAGAAGTATTTACTAACCGCTTGGAGAGTTCCCGCACACCCTCATAACCATGGCTGAGCATTCCTTCGTACCACTTAGGATTCAGCAGCTTGGTGCGGGCATCTAGGCGGACAGTCTCCGACAAAGTCCGAATTTGGGCATTGGCGGTGGTGGTATCAGCCATGAAAGCTGTGGGCTTTTTGCCGTCAGTGCGCAGGCTAGCAACGATCTTGGTGGGGTCGGAGTCGTAGTAGTGCGAAACATCAGTCATGCTGATTTCCGAAGAATCCAGGTTTTGGAAAGTTACGTCGGCGGTCTTCAAGGAAGTCTCGAAGATTTTGCGGGACTGTTCCATAGTGCCGGGGTTGTCGGCGCTGAACGCGAAGGATTTACGAGTAAGGTACATTTCCTGTAGCTCGGCTTCATTTTCCCAGGTGCCGTTTTCTACCGCCAAGTTAATGTTGGAAGAATAGGAGCCAGAGGCGTTCGAGAAAATTCGAGTAGCCGCTTGCCGGAGGTTAATACCCATTTCAGCAGCTTGCGCCAAAGCGTGCTTGCGCACAAAGTTCATCTCTAGTGGCTCATCGGCTTCGGCGGCCATTTTGACACCTTGATCTAGTAAGTTCATTTGGTTAATGAACAGATCGCGGAATACACCAGAGCAGTTCACCACCACATCTATGCGCGGACGACCAAGTTCTTCTAGAGGAATCAAGACCAACTTATTGATCCGACCCAGAGCATCAGGCACTGGTTTAACGCCGACCATCCACATGATTTGAGCCAGGGATTCGCCGTAGGTCTTGATGTTATCGGTACCCCAAAGAACGCAGGCGATCGTTTCGGGATACTGACCGTCGTTGTCTTGCATTTGCTTAGCAAGCAGCCGATCGACCACCACCTTCGCTGATTTTACCGCCGCTTCGGTGGGAATCGACTGGGGATCTAAAGCGTGGATATTCTTACCAGTTGGCAATACATCTGGGTTACGAATGGGGTCGCCACCAGGACCGGGAAGTACATATTCGCCCTCTAGACCTTGCAGCAAACCACCCAACTCGTTGTCGGCGCAGATTTGCACCAGACAGAATTCCAAATATTCAAACAAAGGTTTGAGTTCTTCAGATTTAATATTTTTGTAGCCAGATTCATGCAGCGACTCGGTCCAAGGTTCTTTCTTGCCCATGTTGAAGAAATTCAGCTTGGAAACAAAAGATACCCGACCATCGGCATCGGCTTGGGCATGTACCATCGCAGCTACAGCCGATCGAATCGCCTGAGTGACATCTTGCAGAGTTTGCACATCTTCGAGAATACCTTTATCGTTGTTTTGGTAAAGCTCTTCCAAATCTCTGTTCATACTTTCAGCAATGATCCGGGGTAGACCTTTGAGTCCATCTTCTTCTCGATCGAGGCTAGCAATATTTACCAAAGTGGCGATCGCCTCCTCAGCAGTTGGCGGCTTACCAATCACATGCAAACCACAAGGCAATAAACGCGACTCAATTTCCATCAAGCGACGATAGACGTTGCCCACAATTAAATCGCGGTCATCCAAACTGAGGGTGCCAGAATCCACATCTGGTAGCTGCACATCTTGATCCATATTACAGATGCGGGCTTTGTCCATAATCGTGTTCACGATTTGGACTCCACGACCGCCATCGCGCAAGGATTGGTAAGAACCAACCAGGTCGCCCAGTTCTTTCAGACCTTTATATAAGCCAGCATTTTCAGCCGGAGGTGTCAGATAAGAAATAGTCTCGGCATAGCCCCGGCGCTTAGCGATCGTTGCTTCGCTAGGGTTGTTGGCAGCGTAGTAATACAGGTTAGGAATCGAGCCAATTAAGCTATCAGGGAAACACTCATTAGACATGCCGATTTGTTTACCGGGCATGAATTCTAATGAACCATGGGTGCCGAAGTGCAATACAGCATCTGCGCCCCAGACTTTTTCTAGGTAAGTGTAGTAAGCAGCAAAACCGTGATGGGGGCTGGCCGATCGAGAGAACAGCAGTCTCATTGGATCACCTTCGTAACCAAAGGTAGGCTGGATGCCAATAAACAGATTACCGAAGTGTTTACCATACACCAGTAAGTTCTGACCATCGCTGTTCAAATTACCGGGTGGTTTACCCCAGCTATCTTCCAGACGCACTGAGTAAGGAGTGAGTTCTTCGTATTCCGCGACGCTCATCCGGTAGGCGACGTTTAGCTCGGGGCTGTTGTACTGAGCTTGGGCATCGTGGATCACTTGCTCCATTAGCTCTTTGGAAGAAGCCGGAAGTTCTGGCAGGTCATAGCCGTTTTGCTTCAGACCTTTCATCACTTCATAGATCGAGCCAAATACATCTAAGTAAGCGGCGGTGCCCACATTGCCTTTATCGGGTGGGAAACTGAAGACGGTGATCGCAATTTTCTTTTCGGCCTTGGGCTTGATGCGTAAATTTGCCCATTTCAAGGCGCGTTTGGCGATCGACTCCACCCGGTCTTGTAAAGCAATAGCTCGACCAGTGTTGCCATCTCGGCCAGAAAGGATGATTGGTTCGATTGCTCCATCTAATTCTGGAATCGCAATTTGCAAGGCTACTTGAATAGGGTGCAGACCCAAATCGCTTTCCTGCCATTCTTCGGTGGTTTGAAATACTAAGGGTAAAGCAACCATGTAAGGACGGTTCAGTTTTTTGAGAGTCTCGATCGCTTTAGGATGATCTTGGCGAGCCGGGCCACCAACTAGCGCAAAGCCAGTCAAAGAAACTACTGCATCTACCAAGGCATCATCTTTGCCCACCGCATCAAAGAAATAAGCTTCTAAAGGTTTTGAGAAATCTAAGCCGCCCGCAAAAATCGGGATGACCCGCGCACCCATGGCTTCTAGCTCTTGTACCATCGCTACGTAATGAGCGTCATCACCAGTCACAATGTGGGTGCGCTGAAGCACCAAACCAATCGTGGGAGCTAAAGGATCTTTTAGTTCAGCCGCAATATCGCGACGGCTCACATACCAGTTGAGGTACTCCTTCACATCATCAAACATTTGGGGCGCTAAGGGGTGCCAAATGCCCATATCAAGGAAAGTGACAGGTTCTTTGTAGGCTACCGACTCGATCGATTTATTGGCCTTATCACCCACATACACGTACTTATCAGCCAACATTAACAAGAAGTTCTCTAAGTTCTCGGGAGTGCCGCCTAGCCAATATTGAATGCTCAACATAAAGTTACGAGCATCTTGGGCTTTTTCCATGGGCAAGAATTTCAAGACCTTGGGCAAAGTTTGCACCAGTTTCAACATGCCATCTTGGAAGCTGCTGCCCTGCTTAGCCTTGCGCTTTTTCATGAACTCGCCGATCGCGCTCTTGGACTGACCAAGCTGCGCCAAAGAGAAGCTGCCCATTTTGTTTAGGCGCATTACCTGGGGCATGGAAGGGAAGACTACTGCCACATCTAGGTTATCTCGATGGGGTTCTACCGCAGCTACTAACTTCTCAGCTAGGTCTTCAATAAAGATCAATGAAGCGATGAAGACGTTAGCAGAAGCCAAATCTACTTGTAGAGCGGCATAATTTTCTGGATCGCGCAGTTCTTCGAGGAGATAACCACTAATTTCGATCGCTTGATTTGGGTTGTTGTCGTTAATCGATCGAACGGCGGCAGAGAGAGAACTTTGATACTGCGGCTCTAGGACGACATAGACCACTTTCAACAGTCGTCTGCCCCGCAGGTCATCGGGTGCAACATGTCGGATTGTGGACTTGACGTTAGTGAACATTCGGATCTACTCCTTGAGGTGATGGTGAAATTAAAGAGCGGGAAATATATGAAGTTTGTTAAAGATGGTCTGAGCAGAGACTGTAGTTTGCCCTAGCAAATTTTATATGCCAGAACTGCCGTAAAACAAGGGTGTAATGATTTTTTTATTATTCCTGCGGCTGAGTCTATGCATGAAGTTGTAACAAATAAGCCTTGCTGCTGCACTGGTTTAGGCGGAATCTGATACAAAACGCAAGATATTGATGACTGGTCAAATTTTCAATAAATCTTTACAGTGATTGACAAAAAATAGTTGTTCTGATATTCGGCGCAACAATTACTATTTCTCCTACCCAGCTTTGGTATTATTGAGTCAGCGGCAGTAGTCGCCAATCTTTACATACCTATGAGTATCAAAATCAATATGGCAGTCAAAAAAGGTGATGCAGTCTGTGCAGTGGCTGAAAATTTGGCAAATAGTATAGAAGCACAGGCCAGTGATAGCAAGTTTTCTGATTATATCTTTAAAACCAAAGGTGAAGTTCTAGATATTCGTGGTGACTATGCCTTGGTAAAATTCACGGCTGTTTCTACACCCAATGTGTGGTTACGCTTAGATCAGCTTCAAGCTTTCGCTTAACTACAAAAGACCTCGATCGAACGCAAATTCAGATCAAGGTCTTTACTCAATTGTGAAGAATAAACTTAGGAAGCTTGTAGCTCTAAACTATTTTCTATCATCATACCGGGGACAATTACTTCTACCGAAGCAGGGAGCTTTTGGAGAAGCCGATCGACTTCTAACTGCTCCACAATTTTGAGATCAACCAGCTCTACCAGGTCTGCCAAAACCACGAGCTGATATTCCACCGATCGCATTAACTCCTGAACGTGTTGCCACAGATTGAGCAGAGACTTAGTCTCGGACTCATCTAACTCGCCAGAATCAAGTTGCCGAGCAGAATCTGACCTGATCCAGTCCAGATTCTGCGCTAGATTAACCATGTGTCCTTCGCCTTGGTGAATACCACCTTTAAGGAATTGCACTACCAAAACACGCTGACCGGCAGCCGCTGTTTTAAGAGCTTCGCCGATTATCTTACTAGTATTGAATTTTGAATTTTTCGTAATAGCACCGAACCGATTTGTTTGAACAGCCATATGGAGGTGTGAATCTGATATGAGAGCACCACCCAGGGATGCCAGAGGCCCCTGAGATATGTAGCGTTTTTAGCCGACAGAACTCATAGTGAAACACTAAATACAAAGATCCGTCAAGGACTTTCTTATCTGAGATTAATCATGTAGAATGTTTTGTCCGGCCTTTACCCCTCAGCTATGATTACGCCGCTACAAAGTAGTATTCGCCCAGATGGTCGCCAGTTCGATCAAACCCGCCCGCTGAGCTTCCAGCCAGATTTTGCCGGTTTTGCGACCAGCTCGGTGTTGACCTGTTGTGGTCAGACAAGGGTGCTGATCACGGTGTCGATCGAAGACAAAGTACCCAAGTTTCTGACAGGTAGCGGCCAGGGCTGGCTCACTGCCGAGTACCGGATGCTGCCCGGAGCCACTCATGAACGCTACAGCCGTGAATTCATGAAGCTCTCAGGACGTACCCAAGAAATTCAGCGGCTGATTGGTCGTAGCTTGCGCTCTTGCCTCGATATGAAGCTGTTAGGTGAAAAGACCATCACGATCGATGCTGATGTGCTTCAAGCCGATGCTGGCACCAGGACTACGGCAATTACTGGGGGATATGTGGCCTTGGTACTGGCGATCGACAAGCTATTGGCCGATGGCCGACTCACTCAGACTCCCTTAGTAAACCAGGTGGCTGCCGTCTCAGTTGGTTGGTTAGATGGTGTTGCCCTGCTAGACTTGAATTACCTTGAGGACGTAGCAGCTAGCGTAGACTTCAATGTAGTTATGAACGACAAAGGCCAACTCATCGAAGTTCAAGGCACCGCCGAAGAAGGTAGTTTTAGCCGGGGTGAACTCAACCAGATTCTGGATTTGGCAGAGCTGGGCATTAAACAATTTTTTATGGCACAGCAAGAAGTTTTGCGAGTAGATTGATTGCCAACATCAGCACTTTCTTGGGTATGCTAAGCAAAAGTTCTGGTCGTACATGGCTAAGATCTTAGGTAGTGCATCTTCACCGATTAGAGAATTGCTGTATGTCAATCAAAAAGATTTTATCAATTGTTTTATTAGTGTTTATCCCGATTTCGATCGCCGCTGAAAATTTGTATTGGGGCACAATGCCAATATTTGTCACCTCAGCTTTAGCCATCATCCCGATCGCCATTTGGCTGAGCACGGCCACCGAGGAAGTTGCCTTGGTCACGGGGCCATCGGTGGGCGGTTTGCTAAATGCGGTGTTTGGCAATGCCACCGAAGTAATTATTAGCTTGGTAGCATTAAATGCTGGGCTGATCGATATTGTCAAAGCCAGCATTACCGGCACCATTATTAGCAATTTGCTGCTGGCGATGGGTTTATCGATGTTTTGTGGTGGCCTGAAATATAAGGAACAAGAATTTAAGCCGATCGTCGCCAGAGTAAATGGATCTTCGATGACTTTAGCCGTGATTGCTATTTTGCTGCCCACTTTGGCTACTTATACTTCACCGAAAACCAGCGCGGTATCAATTGAGAATCTCTCTTTAACCGTAGCAGTAGTATTAATCATAGTTTATTTGCTAACTTTGGTATTTTCGCTTAAAACTCACAGCTATTTGTATGAAGTGAGCGTAGTGGAACTAGAAGAAGAAAAACATGAAAAGCCCAGTTTAGTACTGTGGTTGGGTGTGCTTTTGGTCTCGACTTTAGCAGTAGCCTACGAATCTGAAATGTTTGTAGGAGTAGTGGAAGAAGCCACCAAAGGCTTGGGTTTGACTCCGTTGTTTACCGGGATTATTTTGTTGCCGTTGGTAGGAGGAGCAGCCGAGTATGTAACGGCAGTAGGGGTGGCCATGAAGAACAACATGGATCTGTCAGTGTCGGTAGCGATGGGTTCTAGTTTGTTAGTGGCGCTGTTAATGGCTCCATTGTTGGTGTTGGTCGGATACGCGATCGGGCAACCAATGAATCTTAGTTTCAATCTATTTGAAGTAGTGGCCGTGGCTATTGCTGTGATTGTGGCTAACTTGATTAGTTTGGATGGTCGATCGAACTGGTTAGAAGGAGTCCTACTCTTAGCCACCTATGTTATTTTGGGGGCAGCCTTCTATTTTCAGTAGAGTCAAATTTTTGGCGTTAAAATCAGCTTAAACAGCAGGAGCCTCACACCTACCCGCTTCGGGAGGTGTTGAGAGGAATGCGCGCGAGTTGAGGATTCCAGCACCTACAAGATACAGAAG
>JAYUSV010000013.1:0-8690 GCA_043755495.1 Synechococcales cyanobacterium | reverse complement strand
ACTTCTCAGCAGCAACCTCATCTAACAAATCAAACAAACCAATGCCAAACAGCCGACTGTATTTAAACTTAGGGTTTTTGCCGATCGACTGCAACGTCTGAGCCAAAGTATCACCACCTTGGCCAGTAGCTAACTCAGCCACCTTGGCCAAAACATCGGAGCCTTGCAACTGCGCCGCTGCCGCCTTTATCGTAGTAGCATCTTGGCGATATTTCTCTGTAGTGCTGTTAATACATTGACAGAGAGCGGCGAAGATACTGGCTTTATCGACCTCTGGCCGATAGTCGGCCATGAACTTGTCAAAGCTGCTCACTACTCCCAGAGCATAGATTGAATCGTAGACAAACCCTTCATTCACCGATAGCAGGTGCATTTCCACCAAAAGTTCTTCCACAACCCGGCGGAAAATTGAATTTATTGGGCGGCTATGTTGGGCGTTAAACTTACGCTTGGCATCAGAAACAGTACTCAGATTACTCACCGGGTCACTTTTGTAAACATCAGCCTTACATTATCGACTATTTTTTAACTAAAAGTTACAAAAATTAAAGATCTTCTCAGATTCGTTCAGCACATTGTCCATAGAATGCCCAAAGCTAATCGGCTACATTGATGACTGTATTTTCTTTGCACTACCTTGAACTTTAGTGCGGCAGCCCAGTAAACATGCTCGAACTCGCATTATTTTTAATTTTTTGGGGCACTTGGTCATTAGCCTGTTTGGCAGGAGCAACTTTTTTGGTTTTGGTACCCAAAACCAAAAAATCGATCGCCGCTATTCTGGCATTGGGAACTAGTTTGTCAGCTTCTGTTTACACCTTATCGCTTTCAATGACAGTCTTTGCTGTAGGTGGCAGTTCCCATATTCGGCAGTTAGCCGGAGAAAGTGGCTTGCCTTTATGGGAGTTGTGGAAAAATTCTTGGCCAATATTGCTATTAGTGAATCCGATTTCGATTTTGCTGGCGTTGATCTCTATATATTTACCGCCCTCTTCGCGGAAAAATCGAGATTGGATGTGGCTGAGGTTTTTTGTGTTGCTAGGTGCCGTGATTTCAATTTGTCTGACGATCGGGAAATTGCCCAACGCCTACGCGGCAGCCGATTTTTGGAAATAGGTCAGGATTTTGGTGGCTGAGAGCAGCCAAGGCCAACAAAATCCTCTAATATGGGGTCTGTATTTGGAGCAGAGCCTTAACCTATGAGTCGCGCAAAAAAAGTAGTCCTTGCTTATTCGGGGGGTGTAGACACCTCTGTATGTATTCCTTACCTCAAACAAGAATGGGGCGTAGAAGAAGTCATTACCCTGGCTGCCGATCTGGGGCAGGGTGACGAGCTAGAGCCGATTCGCAAAAAAGCCTTAGCCTCGGGAGCCAGTGTTTCGTTAGTAGTTGATGGTCGGGAAGAATTTGTGCGGGACTATGCTTTCCCGGCGCTGATGGCCAATGCTCTCTATGAAAATCGCTATCCGCTTTCTACTTCTTTGGCCAGACCCTTAATCGCCAAGATGTTGGTGAAAGCTGCTGCGGAATATGGTGCCGATGCGGTTGCTCATGGCTGTACTGGTAAAGGTAATGACCAAGTGCGGTTTGATGTGTCGATCGCCGCTTTAAATCCTCAGCTCAAAGTACTAGCTCCAGCGCGGGAGTGGGGAATGAGCCGCGAAGAAACCATTGCTTACGGCGAAAAAGTAGGCATTCCTTCGCCAGTGAAAAAATCTTCTCCTTACAGCGTGGATTTGAACTTGCTGGGGCGCAGTGTAGAAGCTGGTAACTTAGAAGACCCTTGGCATGAGCCTCTAGAAGAAGTATATGCTTTGACGGCGGCGATCGAAAACACGCCAGATACCCCAGAATATATTGAAATCGAGTTTGCCAAAGGCATTCCAGTGGGCATCAACAATGTGCAGCTATCGCCGGTAGACCTAATTGTGCAGCTCAACCAAACAGTTGGTCGCCATGGCATTGGCCGGATCGATATGGTAGAAAACCGCTTGGTAGGAATTAAGTCACGAGAAATTTATGAAGTTCCAGCTCTTTCTGTCTTGATCCAAGCTCATCGTGATTTGGAAAGTCTGACTTTGACTGGCGATGTGAGCCAGTACAAGCGCAATATCGAAGAAACCTACAGCAAAATGGTTTATAACGGTCTTTGGTATAGTCCGCTAAAAGCCGCACTAGATGCTTTTGTATTGCAAACCCAAGAGCGAGTTAGCGGTACGGTGCGCATCAAGCTGTTTAAGGGCAATGCTATTATGGTTGGTCGCAAGTCGCCATACAGCTTGTATTCGATGGATTTGGCTACCTATGGTGCCGAAGACCAGTTCGATCACAAGGCTGCCGAGGGTTTTATTTACGTCTGGGGCTTACCTACGAGAGTTTGGTCTAGCAGTGTACGTGGTTAAACCTTGACCTGTTTAGAGAGCCAGAGATCCTGCCTCGATCTTCAACCGTCCCAATTGGGGCGGTTGAATTTTTAGCCGACATCCCAAATGCGCATTTCTCCGTAGCCACCACTTACCAAGGTATTGCCGCCTACTGCAACAGAAAGCACGGGGGTACTGTGGCCGTAGAGGTTGTTGATCAATCGACCATTGCTAAGCTGCCAAATTTTGATAGTTTTGTCGTCGCTGCCAGTGACGATCGATCGACCGTCAGGGGTCAAAATCATACAGTTAATCGCGCGTTCGTGACCCACTAAAGTATCCAGCAAATTACCAGTAGCTGCTTCCCAAATGCGCACTGTGCGATCGACACCTGCTGTAATTACATTTTCGCCAGTGGGGTCAATTGCTACGCGGGTAACGCGACCAGCATGACCAACAAACTGGCGAATGCCACTGCCTGTTAATCCATCCCACAAGCGGGCGATGCCATCTTCTCCAGCGCTAGCCAAGAGTCGCTCGGTAGCAGCCAAGCTATGCACACCACCTTCATGGGCAAACCAAGAAGTCAGAAATTTGCCACTGCGACTATCCCAAATTTTAATTTGACCATCAGTGGTGCCTGCCAATAGATGCTCTTCTTGTTTAGCCAACAGCAAGCTGGTGACGGCGTTTTCGGCATCGACTTGGAAAGGCAATTTTTCACCAGTAGCCAAATCCCAGGCCAAAATTTGTTTATCTAAACCAGAGCTATAAGCCCGCAGCCCATCTTCAGTTAAAACTAGAGCCTGGATCCAATTGCTATGACCAGCCAAATTGCGGATTAGTTCACCGCCATCAGTGCTCCAGACCTTAAGGTTATTGTCTTTGTAGCCAATATCTCCATGGCCACTGATAATAATGCCCCGCTGGGGATCGATCGCCAGTGCATGGACTTCGCTATGATAGCCCGTGAGCTGCTGACCGAGGGTGAGGGTGTCGTATTCCAACACGATCGGCACCGCGATTGCCGAAGAAATGGTCGGGGGTTGTAAGTCATCACCAATTTCACCAGTAGCATCTTCCCTAAAGCTGGCCGATTGCTCTACTGAAGATACTGATGAACTAGTTGGTTCCAATAGCTCTGCTATTACTAACTCAGGGTTCTGATGGGCGACCTGGATAATAGGCTTATTGGTGGATTCACCAATTGTTGGAGTAGTTGCTGGCTGAGAAGATAGATTGATAATAGCGGGCTGTAACTGTACCGCCTGACTAAAATCTGACCATTGTAATTGCCAATGAGGTAAATCATTACCACTAATTAAGATTTGCAATGGAGCATCGCCAGGGACAAAGCTTTGCAACTGACGACGCAAAGTTTCCCATTGGTCGCTCTGATACCAGCGCTGTACCATGGAAATCAGGCTAATAGTCGATCCCCATGACCTATTCACCCGATCGAGTTCTGGACTGGTGGCTCGATCGATCAAAGATTGCCCAGGAATTTGTCGATAGTTGGCTTGCCAGTTTTGGTATTCGATGGCAAAAGCTCTGGGTAGCTCGATTACACGCTGAAGCTGTGATTGACCATTAATAGTCACTTCGCACAATACCTGCATAGGTATGGTGATGGCCTGAATTTGCAGATGAACTATATGGATGCTTTGAGTTTCAATGGTGCTGGGTACCAGCTTAGTGGCTGATGTCGTTGCTTTGGGTGGCGGCGCATTGTAGGCTTTTTCGACTTCGGTACAAATATCGTTAGCTATTGAATAGTATTCGCTACTGTGATTGAGTTTAATCACGATTTGATAGAGCGCATGCTTAAATTCGACGATCGTGGCATGTCGATCGTACAGCGATTGCAAACAGCCCTGAAATTCTGGCGATGACATGTTTCGGGCATCTTTACTCCAGCGATTATTACAGGCACAGAAGGCTAGCTTTCTGATCCTGGAAATTTGGGAGTTTTTTTCGAGAGTACGAGTGATGGAATCCAGCATGGTTCAGCTTTGGCACAACGAATAGGCGAAAATAAAAACGAAAAGTTGAGCTGGTTTCCTGACTCACCAAAACAATCGAGAGTTGCGGAAACATTATTACTTTGCTCTCATTATATTGGTGATACAAGTCACAGGGCTGCCGTCAAATAGCTGGTTAGCTTGGCGGTTCAAGCTGTTATCTGGCCTATTGTCGTGCGTTTTGCGTAGCCGTTGCTAAAATCACTTGATAAGTACGGATTTTTGCTTGAGCAGCAGGATAAAGTTTAGAGGTACGCGGGATTTTGTTGAGTAGATCGATCGCCTCTGCCCATTGGCCACCGATTACTTCCCAACCCGGTTTATCGGGGAATTGTTTGGCGGCTAGACTCGCAATATTAGCAATTTCGATCGCCCGGTTCATGTTGTCAGTATCTTCAGTATTTTTGATCGCTGGGGGTTTGCTAGCTTGGAATTTGGCTGGTAATGAGCTGGTCGCGACAGATCCTCTTTGCCCCAATAGACTCCAGAGAGTGCCTAACAATCCCAAACAGAGTAAGCTTAATGTCGCAATAATCAGCATTGGCAATCCCCTACTAATTAGAGAGAATTTCTCCGTTTGCAGTTGGGTTAAAGCCGTCGCTCGTGGGGCATCAAATACCTGGATTTTGGTCAGGTGGGGTTCGGCAAAGTCTGTGACAACTCCGTTGCTATTGCCGAATCCATTATTTTCCTGACTAGTAATTGCCGCAGTTACTGCTGGAGCTGGATTTGGTAACTTAATGGTCAAAGAAAAGTTGCCTGGGTTTTGATTAGCGATCGCCTTGATTTGGGGATCTGGATCGCTGCGCAGGTGGCTGAGCAAGTTGTAGGCTAAGCCACAATTGTTGGCAATACCCATCCGTAAAGCTGTATCTTGGCTAGTAACGCATTGCTCATGAAACTGTTTTGGTAAGTTAGAATTGCTAGCTGCCGCTCGCCGCACATCGGAGCCAGGATGGCCAAGTAGATAGCGAAACCAAGTCACGGGCAAAATCAGAGTGGGCACTACCTGATAATGACGGGTAAATAGGTCTTGCATAAACTGGGGATTGAGTTTGCCCAGCCGCGTAAAACTAGGACTGCTCAGTAGCTCGTGGGGGTATTCGGCAAAGATTTCTAGTGCGACGGCCTCGGTGATAAACACATTTTGGGCGATCGACTTAGATATTTCCGGATCTTTCAGGGCAGCCAACTGTAGTAAACGTGGCTCTGAATGGCTGCTGCAAGCATCAAAGAGCATTTGTTTATATTCCATAATAATTTCTCCCCCCGTAGCTCCCTGGTTTTACTAGCTAATCATACCTAAACAGCCTGCTCTCAGCTTCAGCAGAATCGCTTGTTTCCAGCGTGGTAGACTGTCTAGACTGCCTTTTCTTGGAAGGGCTGAACTAATCGCCCCATCTTTTTTATGTTCACTGAATTGCAATCTGAGTCACAGACTACTGAAGCTGAATTACAGCTTGCAGTGGCTCAGCGCCGTAACTTCGCAATTATCTCTCACCCCGATGCCGGTAAAACCACCTTGACAGAGAAGCTATTGCTGTATGGAGGTGCTATCCATGAAGCCGGAGCAGTGAAAGCCCGTCGGGATCAGCGCAAGGCTACTTCTGACTGGATGGAAATGGAGAAGCAGCGGGGCATTTCGATTACCTCTACGGTGTTGCAGTTTGTCTATGATGGGTTTCAGATCAATTTACTAGACACCCCTGGCCACCAAGACTTTAGTGAGGATACCTATCGCACCTTGGCCGCCGCTGATAATGCAGTGATGTTGATTGATACAGCTAAGGGCTTAGAACCTCAAACCCGCAAACTGTTTGAAGTTTGCAAAATGCGCGAGCTGCCAATTTTTACTTTTATTAATAAGCTCGATCGACCGGGCCGGGAGCCGTTAGAACTGTTAGATGAAGTGGAGCAAGAGCTGGGATTGGCTACTTATGCGGTGAACTGGCCGATCGGCAGTGGTGATCGCTTTAAGGGAGTGTTCGATCGACGAGAACGCAAAGTCCATTTGTTTGAACGCAGTGCCCACGGCAGCCGAGAAGCTAGCGAAACGATATTTGACCTAGATGATCCCCGTTTGACTGGTTTGCTAGATCCCGAACTGTTTGCCCAACTCCATGAAGATATTGAATTACTCGATGGGGTGGGTGCCGAGATCGATATGGAGTCGATTCATGCTGGCTTAATGACCCCGGTATTTTTTGGCAGCGCCATGACTAACTTTGGGGTGGAGCTGTTCTTGCAGTATTTTTTAGAATATGCTTTGCAACCGGGCAGCCGTGATTCTAATATCGGCGCAATTGCTCCTAGCTACCCAGAGTTTTCGGGGTTTGTCTTTAAGCTCCAAGCCAACATGGATCCACGCCACCGAGACAGAGTGGCTTTTGTACGGGTTTGCACTGGCAAATTCGAGAAAGATATGGCGGTGAGCCACACGCGCACGGGTAAGACGGTGCGTTTATCTCGACCTCAAAAGTTGTTTGCTCAAGATCGAGAGTCGATCGAAGAAGCCTATCCCGGTGATGTGATTGGTTTAAATAATCCGGGGGTGTTTGCGATCGGCGACACCATCTACACTGGCGGCACCAAGCTGGAATATGCGGGCATTCCTTGCTTTTCGCCAGAATTGTTTGCCTATTTACGAAATCCGAACCCATCTAAGTTCAAGCAGTTTCAAAAAGGAGTCACCGAACTACGGGAAGAAGGCGCGGTACAAATTATGTATTCTGCCGACGATGCCAAGCGTGACCCCATTTTGGCCGCAGTGGGTCAGTTGCAGTTCGAGGTGGTGCAGTTTAGACTGCGCAACGAGTATGGCGTAGAAACCATGCTGGATCCTTTAGGCTACTCAGTAGCTCGCTGGGTGCTAGATGGCTGGCCAGCCCTAGAAAAAGCTGGCAAGCTGTTCAACACCATGGTGGTCAAAGATAACTGGGAGCGCCCAGTGCTGCTGTTCAAAAATGAGTGGAACGTCGGCCAAGTAGAAGGCGATCACCCCAGTTTAAAATTGAGTCGCATTGCTCCTGTCGGCGGTTTCGCGTAAGCAAATACTAAAGTAGGGGCGATTTAAAGCTAAACAAAACCCATTCTTACAAATTTTCCCCGTTGTCATCATTGATATCCCGCAACTCTGGGGGCATCGATCGAACTTTGGCATTAAAACCCAATGTGGCAATCCGATCAATCGCCAGTTCCTCGGCTTCTATGGCGAACTGTTGACCAAACCGTACTAGTCTACGGCCAGCATCGGATTCAATCAGGGCATAAACTGGGGTTTTGGCAGTCTCTTCATCAACCCCAGCGTACTCTTCTAAAATTGTTTGCAACTGCTGCATCTGTCGATCGTCTTTGAGGGTTTCCATATCTATTTTGACCAGAGCAATTCGATCGTCAGATTCTTCTTCTTCCCCAGCCAAAGACATATCGATCGCCTCGATATCTTCTACCACCACCTGCAATTCTTCATCGCGTCGTCCAGCTTTGCCATGCACCAAAATTGGCACATTTACACTCAATAAATCTTTCACTTTGTCATAGGTATCAGCAAAAGCCACCGCTGGGACAATCATGCCGTCGATGCTAGTCAACTTCAGAATAGCCATGGCTTTGTTGTCTTTTTTGGTCTGGGTGATTTTTACTTCTTGCAGCATCACTACTAACTTAATTGGCTTGCGCAAATGCTTATCAATTTCTCGGAGCTTTACAGTTTCAATTTGCTGCCGCCGAATCGATCGCTCTGCTGGTTTCAACGGGTGGTCAGATACATATACACCCAAAAGTTCTAACTCAAATTGCAGCCTTTCTTGGGCTGTAAAATCACTCACGATCGGAGCTTTTGGTGCCGCTTCAAAACTTTTATCGCTCTTGCCGCTGCTGCCACCCATCAGGTCAAACAAATTGGCTTGACCTACCGCCTTTTCCTTGGCACGCTTCTGTGCCCAAGACACCACCAATTCCAGGTCATTAATTAACTGCTGACGATTGGTTTCGATTTTATCGAATGCTCCGCATTTAATTAAAGATTCTAAGTTACGGCTATTAACTGACTGCAAATTAATTCGCTGACAGAGATCGGCTAAAGACGAAAATTCACCGCCTTCTTGGCGGCTGGCAAGGATTGCTTCGATCGCTCCTTCTCCTACATTTTTAATTGCCGACAGGCCAAACAGAATGCTTTTTTGCCCCATGACTGGTGTGAAATTAATGTTCGATCGATTGATATCTGGTGGCTCGACTTTAATGCTGAGGGTTTGTTCGCAGTTGCTCAGGTACTTAGTAATTTTATCTTGGTCGCCGCTGTTAG
>JAYUSV010000012.1:0-8699 GCA_043755495.1 Synechococcales cyanobacterium | reverse complement strand
TACTCCCTTCCCGCTAGAAGAACATGGATCTTTTTTGGCTCTGAACAAGGCTTTTACCCACGCATTCCGTCTATATTCTTATGACGGGAAGGGAGTAGTAAAATTTCTTAATTCACTGTTGAGTAAAGAATAGCCTGCGACCTTCTGATGGGTGGTTTACAATCGATCGACTCTTTAGTACAATTAAAATTCCTGGACGCATAGCTCAGTTGGTTAGAGCGCTTCGTTGACATCGAAGAGGTCACAGATTCGAGTTCTGTTGTGTCCATTGGCTCGGAAGGTCATCAGCAAAAAACAACCACTTTGTTAGAAGTGGTATGAAGGGGTTTAGTAGGGTCTAAAAATGACCCAGGGCTGTTTCTATCGAAGGACTGTTATCAGCAGCGCGATCGAATCCGAAACTATACATTTCTATCCAGAGGTTAGCACATGGCAACGGTTACAGATACAGACCTTCAGCAACTTAGAGACTTAATCACCACGCTCCACGCCGATACCCAGAAGCAAATTACTGATGGTAATGCTGCTGTGCAAAAGCAGATTACTGATGGTAACGCTGCTGTGCAAAAACAGATAGCCGAACTCGCCACAAGGATGGATGTAGGGTTGTCTGATGTGAAAGGGGAACTCAAAGAAGTAAAAGCTGAAATTAAAGGCATTCAAACCCAAGTTAGTGATATAAAAGCCGACCAGAGAGCGCAAGATACCCGCTTCTTCTGGCTTTTTGCGTTTCTATTGACCACAGCGGCGGGGGTAGCGGCCAAGTTAGCAAAGCTTTACTAGCAATGCTGAAATGGTGGCTCATTACCCTCTTGTTTGATAGGGATGCCTGAAATCATTACTAGAGAACCATTCCAGCCATTGCACCGGCTTCGTTGACATCGAAAAGATTACAAATTCGAGTTCTGTTGTGCTCATAGAATTGTTTTCAAGCTGTTTTGCTCTGCATGAATTTGGTAATCACATAGTCACCAATTTTTTCACCGCACTCCAAACCACTATTGTTGGCCGACAGAAAGTGAATACCACCGTAAATGCGGCTGATACCAGCTTCTTGGGCAGCTTGCTGGAAACTAGTGAAACTGCGAGTTACACCTGGTAAACCGATCGAAGAAGTGCTGAAGCTCACACTGTCGCCCATCAACTCAGTCAAAACAGTAGCAGCAGTAGAACTGAAAGTACTATGGCCAGAAGTGTACTCTGGAAAAGGTGGAGTAGCAATTAATGGCTGCCAAGTGGCATCGGCAGTAGTGGCATCATTACCATCTAAAGCCGCTTGCCGAATAGCCGTAACTGGTCGCCAAGTATCAAAAGTGTATTTGGCATCCCAACAAGCGATGGCTGCATCGGCGAGGGCAATACTCAAGACACCTAAAGTATGAGCGCTTTCTACCAATGAAGCATTATTCTGATTTAGAAGCTGGTTAGCAATGTCATTCCAATGACCAGGCGGAGTATATGTGCCGCCACCATCTGCCCAGAACTTGGCAATTTCGGTCTGATCAGCAGTACGAGTGGTGCTGTTTAAGCTACCTAACTCTTTAGCTTGGTTAAAGTCTTCGGCATACTCAGCACTATCTAAAGCTGGTGGAGCATCTGGGCGGAATTGGCCAGCAGTTTCTAAGGCAAAAGGTGTAACTTGACCCCATTGCGGTAATAAGGGAGAAGTGACGGCGCTAGTGGGCTGCCACTTGCCGATTTCGGCGCTGACGGTGTAAGGCACCACTGTTTTAGCGCCATCGTTGGCGCGAGCAGCTAAGGCTGCTTCTGCCACTGCTTTACCGTAAGCCAAGCCTTTGGTGACAAAGTCCCCTGCCGGTAAATCTTGCAAATAGCCATTGAGAATTCCGTCAAAAGTGGCTTTTTGGTTGGGGTAAAGTTCTGTGAGTACCCGATAGGCAGCCTGAGAAGCGGCGGCTTCTACTGAAGCGCCAGGATCGGTGCCGTGATCAATTTTGTAGGCATGATAAAAAGCGGTGAGTCCGTTGACAGCATCAAACACCGCAGTTTCTAAAATTGCCAAATTGCGCGAGGCGATCGGTGGGTTGGTTTTATCAGTTTTGATTGCTTCTAAGGCTGCTTTATTCCAACCCAGTACAGCATTAAATTTATTATCAAAGCCATTGATCTGTTGAGCAAACTGGCTTTGTTGCCAATTTCGATCGGCATTAACTACTTGGCTAAGTTCAGCAACTTGACCAGCGGCTCCGCCAACTTTAATAATCAAGTCGTTATAGTCTTTGTCACTGAACGAACTATTGTTTTGATCTTCCCAACCAAAGGTGTTGGTACCGACTTTGGCCAGTTGATTGCTACCACCATTGATTACATTCATCGAAAACAGGGCAGTAGCATTACCATCAACCACATCTTGCAAGTTGCCATTAGGCATCAAAATCAGCGCTACTTTTTCCCCGACCTTAAAGCCCACTGTTTTGGCACCACTGTAGTCACCTAAGTTGCAATCAAGTTCACCCAAATCACCATTGAACCTGGCACCTTGGGTGGCATCATCAAACATTAAATATCCTTGACCTGCCCCATTTACCACCCGCCGCGCGGCTTCTTGCATAAAGTCAGCAGAACCAACTTGGAAACCCTCCATGCCAGTGAGACTAAACACCCCTACTTGGCTTTGGTAGCTGCCATTGTCAGCTAGTACATCGATCGAGAGTAAACCACCACTGCCTACCGTAAATACCCCGCTCATGTTGGAAAAAGGATTAACTGTCCCATCACTACCACTGATATCACCAGTATTACCAACCACACTTTCTGTAGCTAGGGGGGCCTGAAAAATACTTCCCACTGGTGATGCTGACAATTCTAACATCATGGTTTGGTCTACTAATGCCGCCCCCACTGAACTGTTAATTGGATCTTTCACCGCAGATCCCAGTCCACCTAAACTGTCTATACCTTGAAGCGAATTTATTACGGGATTAGCGAGGTTGCTAGGATTAAAAATACTGTCGTTCATAGCAGGGGAAATCAGCGAAAAATTGAATAGGGGACTTAGTTTTAGCTATCTTCGATCTTATGCGACGCTACCCAGCCTCGATATCCGCCAAAAGCAGCGTTATACCCAGCTAAATTTAGTTGGTTGAATTGGACTTCGCTCAGTCTTAAATCATTACTACATGGTGCAAAAGTAAAAATCAGGCGAAAAAACACCCCAAAAAGAGGTGTTTATTTCGTCCGGGGCAATATTTTTTTACCGTCATTCGGCTTACTCCAGAATTTCTTTACCCACCGCCACATATTGCTGCCAGCCAAAGTTCGATCGGGGGTCGCTATAGTTTTGGACTGTAACTCCCCGACTAGGCGATCGCTCAAAAGCCACCAAACGCGGAATATCGGTTGTAAACATTGGCATCTGGGCTGCGGTCAAAAATTCGCGGCCACTACGGCCATTTTTGGTGCGCGGATCTACCTGGGTTAGTAATACCTTGAACTTGGCACCCCACGAGTTCAATAACTCTGCTGCTTTAATGGTGGCATCCATATCTAAGTGATTGGGGGTGGTGGGCAAAATAATCAGGTCACTGCTGGCCGTTAAGTCTTTTAGTTCTTCGGGTTCTGGTCTGGCCTGAGTGTCAATTACAATATGTTGAAATTTCTGAATAATTGCCGTAGCCGAAGCTTGGGAGGCCACGGTAAAAGATAACTTGTCTTCTCGTGACCAAACTAAAGCCGATCGATTTTTGTCGGCATCTACCAACAGGGTGGGGGCTTTTTCTTGGAGATAGGCCGAGAGGTGGATGGCAGTGGTTGTCTTACCCACACCACCTTTGAGAGCAGTAATAGTGATGATCATCTATACCGAACCAAATGGATAAATTTTCAAGTAGTTTAGCTAGTAATTACTTCCATCCAAAAAAAACATCATCAAAATTTACCAAGTCCGATTGGCCATATCAATATATCCCTGACCGCGCAACAGGCCACTGCTAGCTCCGGGTAATAAGTATTGCACTTGGGGAAACAGCTCTTGGAGTTTGGTCACACTGCGCAGTTGTCTTGGCCAATGAAAAGTTTTGGCGGTTTGGAATGGCTGAGGATTCATCTGACGGTCTGGTAATAAGTGACGACCAGTAAAAATCATGCCCCTATAATAAATGCAAGCCGAACCAGGAGAATGACCAGGAGTCCAGATTACTTGCAGCGGATCCTCTAATGACCCTAAATTGATCTGATATGTTTGGTGATAGGTGATTTTGGGTGTGCCTGGCAATAGGTAAGCTTCTTGTTCTTGAATAATCACCTCGCAGGCCAAATCTTTGGCAATGGTAGCCATTTGCCCCAATCCGCCCCGGTGAGTGACAATCGCACTCTGAACACCTCCTTGACTGGCAATAAATTCTCGGTTGGTACTATTCCAAGCCGGTGCATCAATCAAAATATTTTGGGATAGATCACTGCTGGAATTGTTTACAATAAGGTAAGCTGTCCCGCCCAAAGTATCTCGGTTTGGGGAAAAAGCAACGACATTTTGTAGTACTAAATGTGGTGCTTTTTCTCGCGACTGTTGGTTTTCTTGAGAGGTTTCCGGTAGGTTCGGCATAATATCAAATATAATATTGTCTTCCATCCTGTGCTCATTCGCTTGTGCCAGCGGAGACAAAAGCTAAGGAATCAATGAGTTCATGGAAAAGTGGATTGTCCTAATTTTATCAGGCATGATTGCCTACTGGGTGCTGAGCCTAGCTATCCAACGATCAGCACAAATATCTCGTTGGTTGCGCATCAATCAATCTGCTCCTACAGACCCTAAACTAGAGCCAGAAGTCTTCTCACTACCCAAAGAAACAACTCCACTGCGATCGATTTCAGCAGAAGAAGAAGCTTTGTTACGGGAATGTTTTCCCTGGTCTGTGTATTTTTTAGAGTCGATCGAATATCGTCCTCAGGGAGTAGTGTGTCGAGGGAGATTACGTACTGATGCTGGAGCAGCATATCAAACGGTTAAAGATAATATTTCAGATCGCTTTGCCGACAAGTTTTTTGTGTTGTTTCAGTCGGGGTTAAGCGATCGACCTTTTTTCGTTTTAGTGCCAGATATCATTAAGGATAAAAACTCCCGCCCTAGTTTTATGAATTATATGCTGGCCGGTCTGAGCTGGGCTTTGGCTTGGGGTACTACTAGTCAGTATGGGGCGCTTTTAAGTGGCGTGAAGCCCGAGCATCTCCCACAAAATATAATGGAGCCACGGGGCTGGCTCTATGCCTTAACTGTTTTGGCAGTGCTGAGCAGCAAAGATGTGGTGAAGTATTGGATCTGTCGCTGGCGGAGAATTGCTACTGGTTTACTGTACTGTGTGCCGCTGCCTTTTTTTCCGGGCACCTGCGGGACTCTGTTGCAGTTGCGAGCACCTATACCCGATCGGCGTATCTTGTTCGATTTAGGCTTTGGTTCATTGGTCGTCAATTTGGTACTTGCTACTATTTTTTTGTGGTGGGGGCTACAACATTCCACGGTAATAACCATGACAGCAGCATCGGGGATTTTGAACTTTGATTCTTGCGACCCGCGCTTTTCGCTGTTTTTAACTGGTCTAAGTAAGCTGGCCATGGGGCAAGACTTTAGCACTAACACGGCGATTCAGCTTCATCCGGTGGCGACTGCGGCCTATTTAGGATTTTTGATGATGGCCATTAATATGCTGCCTTTTAAGCGCTTTGATGGCGGTTATGTGGTTCATGCTATGTATGGAGTGCGTGGCAGTATTACCATCGGCCAAATCGCCAAGATTATTCTGATCATGTTGGGCTTTTTGCAGTTGCGTCTGACGGGCTACACTGGCAGTCTGATTTTTGCGATTCTGCTGATGTTTTTCCCGACGATCTCTGATCCAACCCTGAACGATGTGACTGAAATTGATAGTCGGCGCGATGCTTGGGGAATGTGCTTGCTGGCAATTATTGTTTTGATTTTCTTACCAGTGCCGGGGATCTTGGGTAAGTTGTTAGGCGTATAAGATTGTCATGAATCCCTGACATAGATCCCCGTCGATCGACCATAACTCGTTAAACCCCCATATCTCAATGGTCTGGGGGATTGTTTTATCGATCGACCTCCGGCTATAAATAAAAAGTACCGAGAAGTTAATCTTCTTGGTGAATCTATCACAAGCCAAGATTGCAGAACGCTCAAGCTACTGTTTTCTCTGGAGGAAAACTTCACCATGTCTACAAACACCCCGTTAGAGGAGATGACTCTGCGGCAACTGCGGAAGGTTGCCAGCGCTTATGGTGTTTCTCGTTATAGCCGGATGCGGAAGTCCCAACTGCTAGAAGAGATCCTCAAAATTGAGCGCAGCCAAGGTACATCTTTATCATCAAGCATTTTAAACAACAACGAATTACCAAACAACTCATTACAATCGGAGGCATCATTAACAGTGGAAGCAGGAAAATTTGAACTAGATGCCCCAGTACCTAGTAATACCATGGAAGATTTGGCGCTTGCCGATGTCGAACTTGGTGATATTCCTGGAGGCTATGCCGAAAGCAAGATAGTTCTGCTTCCTCGGGATCCGCAGTGGGCATATGCTTATTGGGATATTACTACTGAACACAAGCAAGAGTTGCGTGCTCAGGGCGGTCAGCAATTAGCACTGCGCTTGTACGATGTCACCGATATCAACATGGGTGTGCAAAGCCCTCACAGCATTCAGGAATATCCCCTCGATGAAATGGCGCGGGAATGGTATCTATCAATTCCAGTAAGCGATCGGGAATACCTATTAGATATCGGTTTCCGCTGCGCTGACGGTCGTTGGTTGGTATTGGCTCGCTCTGCTGAGATTCGCATTCCACCGGTATATCCTTCAGATTGGGTCGAAGATCATTTCGTAACCATCGATTGGAAAGAAGATCTGCGGGGCAAGACTTTTGCAGAGCTAGTGCCTCCCAGCAAGAAACCTGCCAGCAATCACAATGCTGTCACGGCTTTCGATGCTGCTGGCAACCCCATTTACGAACAAATCTTTGGCTTGGCCGAGTCGGTAGAAGCAATGCGCATTGCTGGTTCGCTGTATGGTTCCATGCAGCAATCGCCGGAAGAATCTCTCAGCTCGTTTGTGTTCCCATCTGGTATCGGAGCTTGGGCTATGCCTACCGCCTCCGGTGTCAATATGTCTGGTGTGGGTATGTCGGGCATTGGCATTGAACAACATCAACCTCGCCAGTTTTGGTTGGTGGCTGATGCTGAGTTGATTGTCTATGGTGCGACTGAGCCAGATGCTGCGGTATTTATTGGCAATCGTCAAATTCAGTTGAATCCCGATGGTACTTTCCGTTTCCACATGTCTTTCCAAGATGGTCTAATTGACTATCCGATCGTGGCGGTGGCCAAAGACGGTGAGCAACAGCGATCGGTTCATATGAAGTTTGAACGCGAGACTCCTTCTCGGAATACTAATACTAAGGAAGAAGCTGTCCAAGAGTGGTTCGCTTAAGTATGAAGTTATAAGAAGCAGGTTGGTACATCAAGTATCAATCTGCTTTTTGCGTTTGATGCCGCCGAATTATTAATTGCTGCTACCCAAGCTTTTAAAACTTAATAGCAAGCTAGCATTGCCTGTACTTTTCCAGTGGTGGATGTTGATTCTGGCCAAAAGTATCCACAGGGCGCAATCAGACATCAATTGCAGATGACACTGGCGTTAACGGGGAGTTCCCAAGGTGAAACAGAGCCTAGAAAATTTCTAAGCTCATGGAGAATGCGATCTTTATTTCATTCCTCGATCGTATAATCAGGTACAGCCCTTTCTTGCCAAACGTGTAACTCTACGAGATCGAAATTCTTTCCTAGCAAGACTTTCCGTATCAATACACTTGACACGACAAGGCTGTATATCTAACAATTATCAGTAAACAAAACTATGACCGAATCAACCTTTGCAGATCTCATAGAAGCAGCCGAGCAACTTCCACTCATAGAACAAGAAGATCTCATTCACATTTTACAAAACCGTTTGCGTGATCGAAAAAGAGCCGAATTGGTCAAAGATATTGCCGAAGCGCAACAAGAATTCGCCCAAGGACAATGTAAACCTATGACCCCCGAACAAATCATGGAGGAAATTCTTTCGTGAATTTTGTCTTGCTGCGATCAAGCGCCTTCATCAGAAATGCTAAAAAGATTATCAAAAAACAACCGGAACTAGCCGAAAATATTCAAGCAACTCTAGAGCTACTAAGCTCAGACCCATTTGACCCCTCATTAAGAACTCACAAATTAAAAGGAGATTTAAGAGACTCTTATGCTTGCAGTGCAGGATACGATTTAAGAATCATATTCAAATTTGTCGAATACGAAGAAAATTATGATGGCGATACCTATCGAGCAGTCTACACCGTTAAATTAGCTGGAGTTGTTTATGTACTCCCTGTCTTTCAGAAAAAGTCAAAACATAGTATTGCAACACCAAAACAAGACCTAGAACTAATCGAAAAAAGACTACAATTAGCCTTGGAATTTCATAAAGAAAATCATGAATAACAATCAAGACAAAGCCACACCTGAAATAACGATCGGCAGTGAGAACATTTTTGCCGATCTGGGTTTAGAAAATGCCGAAGAGATGCTCATTAAAGCAAAACTTGCCAGACAAATTTATATTTGCATCACAGAGCGTCAACTCAGCCAGACAGAAGCAGCCAAGATACTTGGTATCGACCAGCCAAAAGTATCT
>JAYUSV010000011.1:0-8708 GCA_043755495.1 Synechococcales cyanobacterium | reverse complement strand
ACCAAGCCGGGGGTTTATGAACACGAAATTCAGGCTGAGATTGAATATTTGTTTCGCAAAAATGGGGCAATGGGTCCGGCTTATCCTTCGATCGTGGCGGCGGGTGGCAATGCCTGTGTTTTGCACTATGTCGAAAACAATAGTCAGGTAGAAAATGGCGACTTAGTGTTAATTGATGCGGGCTGCGCCTGTGATTACTACAACTCAGATATTACCCGTACTTTTCCGGCTAATGGTAAATTCACCCCTGAACAAAAGACCATTTATGAGTTGGTGTTAAAGGCGCAGTTGGCTTCGATCGAGAAAGTAGTGGTCGGCAGCACTTGGGATGAATTTCACAAAGCCTCGGTCAAAGTTATTACTGAGGGCTTGGTAGAAATTGGTCTGCTGATGGGTGAAGTCGATAAGCTGATTGAAGAAGAAAAATATAAGAATTTCTTCATGCATGGCACTGGTCACTGGCTAGGCTTGGATGTTCACGATGCTGGTTCCTATCGGATTGATAGTGAAAATTGGTATCAGTTCCAGCCTGGAAATGTAATTACAGTGGAGCCAGGAATCTATATTTCCCCCGATATTGTAGCTGCCGAAGATCAACCAGAGATAGCCGATCGATGGAAAGGCATTGGCATCCGCATTGAAGATGATGTGTTGGTAACTACTGGCAAACCGGAAGTCCTAACAGCCGCAGTCCCCAAATTAATCCACGAATTAGAACATCCATAAACTACTGCCCAGGTATTGGCAAAGGGCTGTTGATCTCTTGGAGAGCAACAAAATATTCGATCGCCGCATCTAACGGTGATTCATAGTGGCAAGCAAAGTCATCAAACCAGCGACCTTCTACCGATTTCTTATCGAGTTTTTGCAGCCAAGCCTGCGCCTGCTGCCGCAAATCTTGCCGCCGCTGTTGAGCTAACGCCGCTTGCCGTTGCTCATACAGCCGAGCTTGCTGCTGCTGTTTTTCTTGGGCAGCTAGCTCGATAGCTTTGCTTACGCCCTCGGCGAGCGCCACCTGTTCTTGCTGATAACTCTGAATTTCAGGTACCGGCAAAGGTCTAGATGGTCGTGGAGCGGCTTGCAGATTATCTCGAACCTTTTGCTTCACTGGTTCGCCCAGCGATCGCAGCAGATCATCGATAGTTGTGCTTGCGCCCGGAGTAATTGACTTGCCACTGGTCGTTGGTGGCGTCAATTTTGGCACAGTTTGAGGGCTGGGCGGATTCGTTGGGCTGGAGCTGAGGTTGGCTAGGAGTTGGTCGATCGGGTCCATAACTGCTCATTAATCTTGGATTGCTGATAAAAATACTCCTAACAGTGATTGTAAAGCAAGAGAAGCTCTTCAAAAATTGATACATGGGATGGACGCTTGCCGATCTTCATAACATTGAGCTTCTCTACTAGATTTCCCTAATTTACCGCTGAAGTACTAATCTTGGATGGCCATTAATAATACTTCCGCTAAGCTAAGGTCTTCCATAGCCTCAGCAGTTATGGTATCGCAAATATCAAATTTGGCGCCGATTCCTTCTAAGTCATCGTCTAGAGCTTTAAGGAAAGCGGTGGCTTGGCTGTCTTGGCCGATTTGAATGAAGGAAACAGCGAGTTCTTCATCTCGATCCATTTTTTGGGTAGCTTGGATGATGGTTTCAATTACCGCTCGTCGATCATCTGGTTCGCCGTCTGTGATTACCAAAATGGTTTCACCACTGCCTTGGATAGCACCTTTGGCCTTTCGATCGAAGTATTTTTCAAAGGCATCTGCCAATACACCCGCCAAATTAGTAGTGCCCATCGGGTCGTTTTCCATAAAAATCTGTTCCACTTTAGCTGCAGTAACTCCTTCATAGCGCTTGAATTTACCGGCGAAGGTGTAAACAGTAATGCCATCGGGATCAAGCTGCTCACATTTTCGTGCCAACGCCAGGGTCGATTCTTGGGCATAAATCCAACGACTTTTGCCACCGGGCTGGTCTGGGGTGGACATGCTGCCACTTTTATCCAGAATTAGGGTGTAGTCGCGGGTCAGTAAAGTTGACATAGAGTTGGCTCCTAGCCGTTGAAGTTGCGGGACTTTCTTGAATATTAACAATTCTGGCAAAAAAATTCATTCTCAATCACTAGATCAACTATTTTCTGTACCCAGTATTCAGGATGTTGGTCACCAAAATTATGCCCAGGTCGATTATGATTCAGCCTGAGTAACAACTATATTGTCAATGTCAGCTACGACGTTGCAATAAAGTTGAATTATCGACAATTTCTGAAGTATTTTTCTTGAAAATTTTGAACGGCAGAATGATTAGCAAATGGCTTATGATCTCGTGTATACCAAAAAATCAGACTCTATCAAGAAAACATTAAAGACAGTATGACCTTTTTGATATAGGATGTGTCTCGTTGACAAAATACACGTAAAAGCAGCTTGCAATAATCAATCAATCTCAAATAAATGATGTAAATGCTGCCGCTGGTGATGATGAACTTCATGGCGGTGATGGCCAAGACTATCTAGATGGTGGGGATGGAATCGATCGCCTTTTTGGTGATGCCGGGGATGATCAGAGCAATCCTGGTAACGACAACGACTTTACCGATGGCGGTGCTGGCAATGATATTCTGTTTGGCAACGCCGGTGATGATACGATCATCGGCGGTGATGGCAATGATGAGCTAGAAGGTGATGATGGCAATGATATTTACGTGGGCGGTAACGGCAGTGATCTATTTGTGTTCGATAGCTTCACTGGCACTGAAGTTGATGGCATGATGGATTTCACTACTGCCCAAGGTGACAAAATGGTGTTGAACAAATCGGTCTTTGCTGGTCTAACTAGTAATGCTGGTGATGCTCTCAATAGCAGTGAGTTTGCAGTAGTTAATAGTAACAATGGTCTTGACCAGAATGCTGCTAGAATCATCTACAACTCTTCAACTGGGCGGGTCTTTTACAATGCGGATGGTGCTGGTATTGGTCAAGCCACTGAATTTGTGTTCTTGAATAACTATGATGCTATTAGTGCAGATAGCTTCAGAATTGGGTAAAGTGCGGGAATTTATTGACTGGACAGTACGAAGTTCTTTGTAGAGAAAAAAGAACATTTCTACCCCTATAAGCTATACGAGATCTGGAAAAATAATCGCAAGTCCTAAGCCACAGGAAAAAAGACCCCGTGGCTGACTGCCAATACTAAATACCGAGCCGATCGAACACTGCCTTAGTATGTTGCAAATGACGCTGGGAATCAAAACAATGATCAATCTCAGTGCTGCTCAGATGCTCAGTTACCTGAGAATCTTTCCGTACCAAAGCTTGGAAGTCGCCACCAGCTTTATTCCAAGCTGCGTGAGCATTTCCTTGGACAATGGTATAAGCTGCTTCCCGCGTCAGTCCCTTAGCCACTAAAGCTAACAGCACCTGTTGGCTAAACACCACACCACCGTAACAGTTTAAGTTCCGCTCCATGTTATCTGGATACACCAGCAAATTCTTCACCAAGTTGGTGGTTTCTACCAACATAAAGTGTGCCAAAATGCAGGAATCGGGCAAACAGACCCGCTCCACGGAGCTATGGGAAATATCTCGCTCATGCCACAAGGCTACATTTTCGATCGCCGCCATGGCATTAGCCCGCAGAATTCTGGCCATGCCAGTCAACCGCTCAGAACGAATCGGGTTGCGCTTGTGGGGCATCGCCGAAGAACCCTTCTGACCTTTAGAGAAGAACTCCTCGACTTCCAGCACGTCAGTTTTTTGCAGATTGCGAATTTCTACCGCAAAGCGTTCGATGGTCGCTCCTAATAACGCCAACACATTGGCAAAGTCGGCGTGAATATCCCGCGAAATCACCTGAGTAGAGGCCACATCGGGCTTGAGACCCAATTTTTCACAAGCCAAAGCTTCCACACGCGGCTCAATATTGGCATAAGTTCCTACCGCTCCTGAGATCTTACCGACGGCGATCGATTGTCTCACAGCTACTAGCCGATCGCGGTTGCGCAATACTTCCGCTAACCAGCCCGCTAATTTAAAACCAAAAGTAATCGGCTCGGCATGAATCCCATGAGAGCGACCAGCCATCACAGTATCACGGTGCTCTGTAGCCCGAATCCGAATCTCGGCAGCCAATAGATCTACATGCTCAATAATTAAATCAGCACTAGCCACCATTTGCAGTGCCAGAGCAGTATCCAACACGTCAGAACTAGTCATCCCTAAGTGAATATAGCGACCAGCATCACCTACATATTCATTTACATTAGTGAGGAAAGCGATCACGTCATGGCGAACTTCCGCTTCGATTTCTAAAATCCGATCGACTTTAAAATCGGCCTTAGCTTTAATTGCTGTTACTGCTGCCGCTGGAATATAACCAAATTCCGCTTGGGCTTCACAAACCGCAATTTCTACTTGCAGCCAAGTCCGAAATTTGTACTCGTCATTCCAAATATTGCCCATTGCAGGCAGCGTATACCTATCGATCACTGGCGTTTCTCATGAATTCTACTACCATATTTTAGCAGTCAACCGACCCATTCCATGACCAAAACTCCTCACCCTGACGATCGACAGTTCACCCCAATCAACTGTGCCATCATCACTATCAGCGATACCCGCACAGCAGAAACAGATACCGGCGGACAACTTGCTAATCAGTTACTAAGCAGTGCTGGCCACGAAGTCAAATTTTATCAAATTGTCCCAGATGAACCAGCGCAAATCATCGCTTTACTGCACCAATTAGCCAACGAAGGAGCAATTCAAGCCGTGATTTTATCGGGTGGGACAGGCATTACTCCCCGCGATCGTACCTATGAGGCTCTGACTGGTTTATTAGAAAAAGTCTTGCCCGGATTTGGTGAACTGTTTCGCTCTCTTAGCTACGCCGAAATTGGTAGCCGTACTATTAGTTCAAGATCGATCGCTGGCACCTATCGTCAAATGATGATCTTTGCTCTCCCCGGCTCACGGGGTGCAGTAGAACTAGGAATCACCAAGATAATTTTGCCCGAGTTATCACATCTCATCAAACAACTGAGATCTTAAATCTTGACACCACAAAAATAAAGGGGGTCAGACCCCCCAAACTTCATGTCCGCATCTGCTGCCTATTCTGTGGCATTAACCACAGTAGTTTTACCAGATTGAAATAAGCTCACCGCACTCTGATATGCAGCATCTTGACTAGTTGCCACACTATCCGGCCCTTCAAAACCATCAACACCGAGACCAGCTACCCGCACATCAGGAGACACACCCTTATGGCCAATATCAATGCCATTAGGAGTGTAGTAATGAGCCACAGTCACCGCCAAGCCAGACTTATCACTGAGCGGGTGAACCGACTGTACTAGCGCCTTACCAAAAGTTGCGCTGCCCACGATCGTGCCCCGCTTATTGTCTTTGATGGCTCCTGCCAAAATTTCGCTCGCACTAGCCGAACTGCCATCGACCAGCACAGCCAAAGGCAACTCAGTAATTGCAGTTTGATCAGCCCGCGACTCATCACTCCGACCCTTGCGATCGATTGTTTTAACAATTACGCCCTGATTCAAAAACATCCGAGCAATTTCAATGCTGTTTTGTAACAGGCCACCCGGATTGCCCCGCAGATCCAGAACAAAAGCATTGACCTTTTCCCGGTTCAGAGCCTGAATGGCATCTTGCATTTGCTTACTAGAATGAGAGCTGAATTCTACTAATTTGATATACCCCACCTTCACTTTATTTTCTTGCTTCACCTTGTAAGAAACCGAAGAAACCTCAATTTGGGCACGCTTGAGGGTGATATCAAAAACCCCTTTACCAGCCCGCGATAACTTCACCGTCAAAGGTTGGCCAGCTTCGCCCTTGATTAACTTGGCAGCTTCGCTAACATCCAAAGAATTAGTGGATTTGCCGTTGATCGAGAGTAAATGATCGCCGACTTTAATCCCGGCTTTCTGTGCTGGAGACTTCTCCACAATTTCTAAGATCTGGATCTTTCCTGATGCGGGGTTGGTAATTGATGAACCCAGGCTAATACCAATCCCAGTTATTTCGCCATTGGTTTGGGTAGTTAACGACTCAAACTGTCGTGGATCCATAAATCTGGTGTAGGGATCACCCAATTTTCTTAGGCTCTGACGAATAGCTGCATAAGCTTCTAAATTATTGGCATATTTCCGCGCCAACAGTTCACGACGCACCTGCTGCCAATCGTTTTTATTGAATGTGCCATCTACATACTCACGATTGACTACTTGCCACGCCTCATCAACTAGCGCTTTAGGGTTGTTGGCAAACGGACTGGTGGAGACTACCTCTTGGAGCGGCTTGGCATTAGCAGGAAACACCGTGGTAAGGGCAAGAAGACCACTTAACAAAACTGTTAATCGTCTCAATGGCTGGCGGGAAAGTTGCTGCATAGATATATTCACAAGTAGGTAAACACTCCCACACAAACCAGGTCGGGAGGATGGACAACGCGATCTCGTATTTCAACAGATGAGATTGATCCACTACGAAAGTCTTGACGGATTCTAATATATTAACCGCCATTGCTTCGATCGCACATCAAAATTTGGGATGAAATTGAGATGAAATCTTAGGTTTATCTGTTAAGTCTGCCCAAAATGGATCCTGTTATCACCATTATGGTGTGATCAATCTGACAATACCTTGTCACTAATTGTTAAGAAAACATCCCAACCTCTCGATCTAGCAAACTTTTAACGCCCGCCGACAGTAATTTCATCGACCTTAATATGGGGCTGGCCAACAGTAACATAAATGCTGCCACTGACCGAACCACAGAAACCCGCAGCCAAAGCAATATCTTCTGAACACATCGAAATTTTGTTCATAATTTCTTTGGCTTCACCAATTAGGGTGGCACCCTTTAAAGGCTTAGTAAGTTTACCTTTCTCAATCAAGTAAGCTTCGTCTACAGCAAAGTTAAACTCTCCTGTGGCACCAACGCTACCACCACCCATTTTTTTGCAATAAATGCCTTTGTCGATCGAATCAAACAATTGTTCCAACTTAAATTCACCAGGCGCAATAAAGGTATTGCGCATCCGACTAGCCGCTGCATAGTTAAAGCCCTGTCGTCGCCCACTACCAGTGCGGGGATGACCAGTGCGCACGGAGCCAGCTCGATCAGCGATGAAGTTTTTCAAAATACCTTTTTCAATCAGCAAAGTGCGCTGAGCTGGCATCCCTTCGTCATCCATCTCGATCGAACCAAAAGCATTAGTAGAAAGTCCTTCATCCCAAGCCGTCAAACTTTCGTGGGCAATCTTTTCACCTTTTTTATCCATAAAAGGTGTGGTCTGACGCTCGATTTGAGTAGTCTCCAACAAATGCCCACAGGCTTCATGAAAAATCACTCCTCCAAAGCCTGTATCAATCACCACTGGCATTTCACCGGCGGGCGCGAATTGCGCCGTTGTCAATTGCACAGCCCGATCGGCAATGTCGAAGGAAAACTTCTGTAAATCCATTTTATTCACAAAATCAGCTGAAGTTAAAAAACCCTGCCTGTCCGAAAAACTTTCTTTGACGCCATTCCGTTCGGCTGTCACTTCAAGGGCCGTGCGGCTATAAATTCTCTCATCGTATTTATTTACGCCTATTGAGTTCGCTATTTGAATTTTCTGAAATTTTTCATGCAATGAGGCCTCCACCTGTACGACATAAGAACTTCGGCTGCGGGCATGTTGATTCATGGATTTTAACCACGCGAATTTGCTACCGCGATCGCTTTCCCATGGTTTTTCACCATACGTGTGCATTTGATCAAACTGGGTCTGCACAAAATCAGAAACCGATTTGGCAGGTTGGCCCCTGTGGCTTCGTGCCGCCTTCAGCGCTGACCCGACGAGGCCCTCTTCGCTCAGGTCGTTTGTCGTCACATAAATTATTTCCTCGTTAAAAAATAACCGAATTCCGGCACCATAGAGTTCACCGACAACTGCTTGTTGCGGCTGTGAACTCAACAAGCTCAAGGTTGATGAGTAAGTATTTTCTAAAAAAACTTCGGCGAAATCGGCTCCGGTAGATAAGGCGGCGTCTAGGGCTTTTCTTAAAATATGATCTTGAACTATCATCACTTACTCCGTTTGTTTACTGAATTGCTGGAAGTTAAAATTGTATCAAAAAATTCTGGATTCCCGCCAGCTTAAAATTCAAAATTTAATGCTGGACGATACGCGCGAAATGACTAATCGTGTAGAGATCGGTGGCTTGCCGGCTTTACGAAAGGAAGGTACTCAAATGAAACAACTTGTCCTCTCGGTTTTTTTATTTCCAATGCTCGCATCGGGACTAACTGATGTGGGTGTTTATAAGTGACACTGGAAAAATCTGAAACCTTTCTCGCTTGGCTGGAAAGCCATAAGACCGAATTTGCAAAATGTGTACCTGAAAAGAATGGGCTCGTCATTACCCTTTGTGATCGAACTGAAATAAACATTATTGAAGCCCAGAAGCTCTTTGAAATGAAGCCTTCCGACCTCATCACATTTATCGACAATAAGAAAATTAAACTCGAGATAATGTGTAAAAACGACAGCGGCGCAACATTCGGCAAGTGGTGTTCCCGACAGTTAAATAGAAAATTTTTTAAGGAAGTCTCATCGCTGCACGGGCAATATATTCCAAATGAAAATACGATTGCAATTAACAGTGATGCAAGCGCGGGTAGCCTTATTCATGAATATTTTCA
>JAYUSV010000010.1:0-8734 GCA_043755495.1 Synechococcales cyanobacterium | reverse complement strand
GGAACATTACTACTTTTTTGAATTTTCTTCCATCAGGATCATTGATTGCTATGCCCCTTCCTGACTACTTTTCACTGAGATGTGTCCGGCAGCCAGGGTTAGTTGACAAAGCTATCAACTTTGGATTTTAATATCAGCATTAACCTTTGAAAAAAAGGTGGCAATGAACTCAGCATTAAATATAATAAACAGCTAAATAATAGCCAGTTCAAAATCTCATCTAAAATACCAGAGTCAATCCAAGTCGGACAACAAGATGTAATGGTAGTGACTAAGGCCACTAACGAAATTAGTTTGCGGCTGCGATCGGTTTTAATCCAGGTTACTAACTGCGGGATGATAAAAATCAGAAATATCAATCGATATGCCCAGCTATTGCCCAACAGAAAAGTCCCGAGATAGATTCCAGCTCCTGCCCGAAAAGCATCAATGTCATGGCTGTTAGCTTCTTGCCAACCTTGTAATCGGATATTGTTAATATAGAAAATGGTGGTGCTAATAAAAACTGCTGCCAATGGAATATAGGAGTATGGGGTAGCCATTTTATCGTAAGTCATCACACCATAAGCCCAATGATATACGCCCTTTTGAGTGGAGCTAAACACCTGGGGTAAGTCTGGCAAATTATAAATCATATATGAAATAAAAATTAGCAAGAATGTGGATGAAAATACTATGTTTTTTTTAGTTGGATATCGCCAAAAATAAAACATTGCAAAAACTGGAAATAGTTTGATGAATGAAGCTAATAATAATATAGACATGGAAATCCATGCTCGGTCAGCGAAAAAGAGTGCTAACGCGACGAGAAAAAATATTAATAAATCATGATTTCCTCGCTCCACCCCTAAAACAGCTACTGGCGAAAATATTAAAAAAGAAATAATAACAGCACTGGGCTTATCTAATTCACGAAAAGCAATGAAAATTCCAGTTAAAAACAATAACCCAAATATAATTCCAAGTAATATTGTATGACCTTGATTAACATTGGTAAATCTTAAGATGTACTGTACTAATCTAGGCTGATTCAGTGGTCGATTCCAAGGATCTTGCGGGTTGTAATATAGTGGATCATAACCTAATGCTAGTGATTCTGCACCACCGGTTAAGTTCCTCAGATCTGAGAAACTTAGGGACATGGGGGGGATTTTCCAAAATCCCCAGAGATGTTCATATCCAACAAAATAGCCAGTAATCACTAAAAATGTTGCAATTACACCAACTGTCCAAACTAAGATTGTTTTCCCTTGCATTGAAATACCCAAAATTGCCAGCTTAAATATTGATAGAAAATGGTATTTAAAACTATTCTCTATGTTTATAGCTCTGTAGTAGTTTTTGCTAATTGACCGACTAATTCACTCTTAGCCCATGCCCAATTGACTTAAGAACTGTAATGACTTTACAACGTAGCTAGCGCAAACCTGGGGCGAAGTTTCATAAAAATTACTCCAAGCCTGGGCTTTGTATTGAGCATACACCGCCTCTCTAAGATCCAACTTACCAGTGGCTAAAGGTTTTGGTAGATCTGGATCTAGCCAAGCCAATCGCACCGCATGACCAATTAACACATCCAGCACAATGTATTCTGCAACCCGAAGATTGGGGTTTTGCTCAGAGAGCGCAGCCAAAGCCATTAATGCCTCAATATTCAACTGACGATATTCTGGTGCGATGATTTTGTTGAGTAAATGTTCCACCCGTAGGGCAAAATTGCGTTCGCCGGGAGTCATCTCGGCCAAGATTGGCGCACTTTCTAGCCGATTACGCTTTTCCAGTTTGTCCCCCACAATCACACCGGGGCAATGTTCTAACAATTGCCAGATGCTGGGATAAAAGTTTGTCGCCAACCTGTTAATTGCACCATCGCGGCGACGTTGACGAATCCAGCCACCTACTGGTGTAGGCGTTTCAGCCTCAGATTGCAGATTCCACTGAATATCTTGGTTTTGGCTGATATGCAAGGATTCTTGTTGGAATACTAATCGATCAACTTTCTGATAATCAATCGCTACATGGCGCAGGCGGTTTTTAATTTCAAAAGGACTCAGACCCATTAAAGCTTCATAGGCTTCATCTTGAGTTAAATGCTGTTCGATCGCAATCTCGCTAGTAATTAGCAAAATTAAATAACCCACCCTTAAAGTCAGCATTCCATCGAGCGATCGAGGTTCGGCCTTAATCAATAAACTCAAATAGATCAAAATCTCTTGAGTTAACACTCGATCGCGGATATCTTCGCGGCAAAAAGTATCAATTTTTTCCACCAATTCAGCATGGGCGATCGGAGCATCGATCAATGAATCTTCGCTGTAAGCCATCCCCACCGCAATCTGCTTCCCGCGCACCAAAATCTCGGTAACAGAATCAGACAGACTCATATCTACCTTGCCCAACACCCCAGCGCTGTATCGCACCACCGCCCAATTGGGATGAGGCTGAGCTTGACCAGCTCGCAGATAAACTTCGGTGAGCAACTGTGCCAAAGTCACCGGGCGACCAAAGCCACCCCAGCCCGTATCAAAATTGAGGCTCTTGATTTTGACCAGTCGATGTAATAGCTCTACCTGCTGATAAATATTATCGGTTTGGCGCAGAGTATCTAACAACCAACGTAAATCAGTGGCCGATTCTAATCGGAACTCTTGGTTAGTGGTAAGCGGTACATCATGACTAGTAGTTGATCTCAGATAGTTGCTGGGTAAGACGATCAGGGCATCATTGGGTCGATCATCAAATTCAAAACCTGGCAAACTATCAATCTGCTCAGTGCCTGCTGTCAACATCAATTGACTCAGGGGGCCTAATCGAATCGCCACACCCTGACAGCGACCGCTTTGTAATTCATGGAGCAAAGCTAACAGCGGTGAATTGTATTCCTGATTTTGGAACTCGGCTTGACCTTCTTGCAATAGCTCTTTGGTCAGCAATAACGTCATGGTAGCGCGACCGAGTTGATACCAATGGCGACTGATGTAAGCAATCTCGGCGCGGATTTGGGAGACTAAGAAGTGATAGTCCAGAGTGATGTAAAACTGCTGTTGATCTAAGAAAGCAGGCAAAAAGACAATTTGCTGGCCTTGAATTTGAAACACCTGAGAAGTCATTAAACTGCGCAAGCGCCGAATGGGGCGACCACTCAAACCTAGCTTGGAATTCGCTCCCAGGTGATTATAGATTTGGCCTAGTTCGGTAGAAGACCTTACCTGAGTTGGGGCAATTTGGTCTAGAGTTTGGCTGGCAATGCCATACTCCGCTAACTGTTCTTGCAACTGATTGTTTTCGGCAATTAAGGCAATCTGAATAGTGGGTTGGTGCTGTCTGCCAATGCGCAGATGTCGCCCTTGAGGATCAAGATCTCCCGGTGCTAGCAAGCCATCGTCGATCATTTGTCCTAGCAAATACAAGCTCTGTGCCCAGACCAGGGGCAAGTTTTCGTTGGGCAGCCTGGTCTGACTTTGGGGCTGTTGCTTCTCGGCATCAATCAGCGCTTTGGGTACAAAGTACAGCTCTGGCAACAATTGGTAGCCTTGGCGTTCTACCGTAACTGCGGCTAAAGCATTGCGATAGTGAATAATCGACTCTTCATCTCCCTGAAACAGAGCATCTAAATATAGGTAAGTGAAAAATAATGGCCACTCGCACTCGATGTTTTCAAAAGCTTGCAGCTCGGCAGGCTCGTAATGTAAACGAGTATGGTCTTCGATCGCCGTTTGGTGGCCATCCCGTAAAAAGCGCTTACAGCCATAGCGGCCACCGAGTTGGCTGACAATTTTATCGCGGGTGCGTTTTACTAACTGGGGATCTTCGATCGCAAAAGCAGGAAAGCCAATCACACTTAGTAAAGCTGCATCGGTTTCTTTGGAGGCTGATTCTCTGGGTAACAAAGAAGCGAGAGTGATCCTCGATCGAGCAATTTCATCTGACAAAACATGAATCACCGAAGCTTGAGAGCCACCGGCTCCAAATAGATCTAAGCCCCGAATGGCTTCTAATGCGGCTTTGGCCATGCCGATCGAGCTGGCATTTAGTTCGGCGCTGCCATGGTTGATTTTGTTGCCTCGTTCCCACAAACCAAAATCGGGGGTGCGATAGGTGCGACCAATGTAAAAGACCAAGTTTTGGACAAAATTTACTTCATCGATCGAGTAAACGATTCCCAAACCGCCGCTAGTCATTTGGGCTAAGGTCAAGACAAACAGCGAAGTGGCATCGAGCTGCAAATGTCCCCATTCGTCATCGCCTACTACTTCTAAGCCAGTAGTGGTGCTGTATTTAGCGTGCAGAGCATCTAGAGGCGACTGGCTATATTTGAATTTTTCGACCTTCTGCGCCTGTCGCATCATGCAGACCAGTAGGCCGCGCATCAGCTTGACCACGCTGTTTTCTAGCAAATGTAAACGGCCAGGAGGTGAACCAGCCCGCCGATAGGCTAAGGCTAAGCCCCACACTGCCAAAATGCTATAGACATTGTCCCGTACCCAGGCATCGGTGTAGTCGCCATGGGCAGTCACAGCGGTACTCGCCGGTAACAGCCCGGTGATTGGGTGCTGGCGGCTGAGGATGGTGTCGTAGATTTCTTGGTAGTAGCGGTCTAGTGCCTGCTGAGATTTAGAAGACTGGGAGGGCGTTTGAGCCGCAGAAGTGACTGGAGATCGAAGCATGGTGAGGGGAGGGTGTGGGAATCACTACCGACTTTAAATTCTACTAAGTTTGCTTTCCACTTAAAAATTAGTTACATTAATTAACATAAGGCTAAAATCTACGCCACACAACGGAGTTAGGACTATGCAAAACCAAAACGATGCTAAATTCGGTTTCACCACTTCAGCCGAAAACCTCAATGGTCGGGCAGCTATGATTGGCTTCATTGCCGCAGTAGTAACCGAATTAGTAACTGGCCAGGGTGTTTTACACTTCTTGGGTCTGATGTAATCATTCCATCTAAATATTCTTTGGATATTTGCAAAAGCTGGGCGATCGCCCAGCTTTTTGTTGGAAATTTCGGGGAGACTTGGGAAGCTCTCTATCGATCGAGTTATCTTGATAGATATGTGTCTCTTGCTAATCGCGGATTTTATGAAGTTTGCTAGCGAATAGTTGAATCTGTTTTAGAAAGTAAAATTACTGCCAAACAGACTAATGCCAACATCACTAGTTTTGAATCCAGTAGTCTCTTTTAGCTCTACTAACAGTTCCCCAGTGCCAAATCCAGCGTTGCCGGGAATACCATCTCCTACATGGAATTCAGTATTGCTGCCCTTAGAAACCACATCAACATTTTGGATTCCTTTAAAATGCACCTGATCATTCATTTCACCCTGACCACGAACAAAGCCCACAGTAGTATCTTTGCCTGCACCACTTTCGTAGCTGATGATATCTATCACGGTTTTGGTAGAGCCTAGATTAATTTGGTCATTGCCCTTGCCACCTACCAAATAATTATATTTCGATGCCATGCCTGCATTTAAGGTGTCGTTACCATCCTCACCAAACAAATCGTTAAAAACAGTTGAGTTATTACCAGTTAGAATATCGTCGCCCTTTCCACCAACTTTGGTATAGCTTGGGCTTGAAGGTAATACTGAGCTAGCAATAACTGGGGCGTTTTCAGTCGGTGCAGCGGCCAAAGGTAATACAGGGGCTGGGAATACCGCTCGTTCGGTAGTTGGAGCAATACTAACTAGATCGAGAATAGCCGATCGAGAGACAATGTTGTTATTAGATGTGGTCACGCTCTGGCTAGCCCCTTTGGCTTTGGCGACATCTGTCGAATTAATAGTTACATTTTCTCCCCCTATGTTGGGAGTCAGTAAATTATTTGCCAGGGTATTATTCTTGATCTCAACATTGGCACTGTTAAAGGTTTGAATGCCCCGCGCACCATTATCATATACTTTGTTGTTTTCAATCAGGGTTTTGCCCTGATAGGCTGGCAGGCTTTGCGGCTCTTGACCACCATCTAGACTTTGAATTACTTGTGTTCTGGCGGCATCGTCGATAATAATGCCATTGCCATCAGTAATTTTAGGCCGCAGGGCAGAGTCTGGATGGTTGAGGTTTTCTTCCCTAAAGTGGTTGAAATCCTTGATCAAATTTTGATTGCCATAGACTATGTTGCCCCGAATGATCATTTTGAGGCCAGTATTGTCGTCAGAGTTATTATTTTGATAGAAAGAAATCCCCGAAGTGTTGTAGGTAGAATAAAACGAGTTGCCAGAAACTTCGTTGTTTTCGACCGTGACGTAATCTGCCCTGATCGCTGAAATTCCGCCACCAGGATGATCTTTAACAATCGAATTGGTAATCGTAACGTGGTGAGGAGAAGAGTTGCGGTATAAACTGCCGATCGCAATGCCAGTGCCAGAAGTAATGGGGCTGGTGAATCGCCCTTGAGACTTTTGCAGGGCATCGACTTGCTCAATAGGCATATTGCTAAACTCTTTAGCATTGCCTTCTACAATCAGTCCATCTAAATTGATATAAGAACCAGCAACCTCAATACCAATATAGTTTCTAACCTTAATTACCGGCTTGTTATTGGGATCAAATGCTTTAAAGGTAATAGGAGCAGCACTTGTGCCAGATTGCTTGATAGTTAAAACATTTTGGTTGGGGTCAGAATTACTGTAGTTACCTGGCATCACATAAACGGTGTCTCCGGCTCCAGCCATATCGGCTGCTTTTTGTAGAGATGCAAAAGGGTTATTTTGATCTGTACCGCTACTTCGATCGTTACCATTGGTGCTAGACACGTAAAAACTTTTGGACATAAAAAAAATCTCTTCTGTTTGAAATTACACGGAAATCAGAGCAGCTGATAGAATCTAGAACTCGAGATATTGTGCCTTTTTGGCTCGTCCAATTTTAATAATAAAAGAGAGGCTAGTTATAGTCAAATAGCCTCTCTTTTTGATAGATTTGCAGAATCTAAGAAATTATCCAGTTCACCAAGGTGCGCACCGGATGACCTGTTGCCCCCGAGTTGTTTACACCATTCTCTTTCTCTGCCCACACTGGCCCAGCTACATCTAAATGCGCCCAAGGCACATCTTTAATAAACTGCTTCAAAAACAGCGCGGCTGTAATAGATCCGCCGCCCCGAGGTCCAGTATTTTTCATATCGGCGATCGGTGATTTTAAGCCCTCAAAGTATTTCTCTTCCATGGGCATCTGCCAAAACTTTTCACCCGCCGTCTCGGCTGCGGCCAAAATACTATCAGCTAGTTCTTGCTGAGGACTCCACAGACCAGAGATATCGTCACCCAAAGCAACAATACAAGCCCCGGTGAGAGTCGCTAAATCTACAATGGCATCCACGCCCAGCTTTTCGGCATAAACCAAGGCATCGGCTAGGGTCAATCGCCCTTCAGCATCGGTGTTGTTCACTTCGATCGTCTTGCCATTAGAAGCAGTCAACACATCTCCTGGATGAATCGCCGTCCCCGAGATCATGTTTTCGGCAGCCGCACTAATAAAATGTACTTCTACATCTGGCTGAAGCTGTCCGATCGCCTTAGCTGCGCCCAACATAGCCGCTGCCCCACCCATATCCATTTTCATGGTTTCGATGCCACTGCCAGCACCTTTAATATTTAAACCACCAGAATCAAAAGTCACACCCTTACCCACGATCGCTAATTTCTTGCGAGGAGTGACTGCTGGCTTATAGGTCAAGTGAATGAACTTCGGTGGTAAAACAGATGCCTGAGAAACTCCTAGATAAGCACCCATGCCCAAAGCCTCACATTCTGCCCGTTCTAAAACTTTCAGCTCCATGCCGTAAGCAGTGGCAATTTCTTGAGCGGTGTTGGCCAAAGCCTCGGGAGTGACCACGTTGGCGGGGGCTGCGACTAATTCTCGGGCTAGGTTGACCCCAGAAACGATCGACTGCGCCGTAGCCACTGCCAGATCATTGCCAACAAGACCCAGCAGGTGAACTTCTTGCAGATTTTTCTTGCTTTCTTCGGGCTTAGATTTAAACCGCTTGTCTTCGTGCAGTGCTAACCACAAACCTTCACTGATCGCCTGAGTACACAGTGCCGCAGAGATATCGCCACTGGTGGGCAAACTGACTGCTAAGGTTTCACATTTCTCTTTTTTGGCTGCCCGTGCAATGTTGGCTGCTGCTCGCCGATAGCGATCAACTTTCACACTTTCGTTTTTGCCTAAACCTACTAAAATTAGTTTTTTAAAGTTCCCCCCCATCCCTACGCGGGTGGTGACGCTGCTGGCCACAGCACCTTTAAATTCGGCCTCTTCGATCGCGGCTTGCAAAATACCTTGCAGGGCCTGATCTAAAGTTGCCAATTCGCCGCTGAGAGCGACATTATCTTCCCAAAAACCAATAGCCAAGCCATCGCCGCGCCATTCTAACAAAGAGGTTGCTGTCGTCTTAATATCCATGGAGTCTTTTGTTCGTAGTGCTCTGCTGCCAATTATTACCGATTTCGGTAGGATCGATCGCCGGAGGTGTCACCAGTCTAAAATGACAAGGTTACTTGGAACCTATGACTCATGAACGAAAAGCGGGACGCAATCCCCTGGCTTCTAGACATGGGATTGCGCCTGTAGCGGCTTAAGCCGCCTTGAGGCATTGTTTTCACTCAATCTATTTTCATTATGCAGTTCTTTGCTATATAATGTTTTTATGATCAAATACAAATCAAACAGAAACATCGTTTATTCATGCAAATACCACATTGTTTGGTGCCCAAAGTACCGCAGA
>JAYUSV010000009.1:0-8746 GCA_043755495.1 Synechococcales cyanobacterium | reverse complement strand
GTTAAAAGTTGGATGGTCATGACTTCGATCGAGATTTGCTGCTGCGCAGATTCTTGTAAAAGATACTGTTCTAATTCTGGTGGTAGGTTGAGGGTTAGGGTCATGGTTTTCTCAGCGATACGCATATTTTATTTTAACCTTTGAGAGTATCGACGCTCATTGACATAATTTGAATAAAAAATTATCATAGTTAACTATCTGAACACATTTGCTCCAGATTGGATTTCTCTGCCCAGTGAAACGATCGCTGAGTTAATGGCAGAGAAAGGATGGAGTCAGGCGGATTTATGTAAGATGTTAGACTACTCGTCTGATCAAGTCAGTTTATTGATTAGTGGTGAGGAATCAATTACTGAAGAGGTTGCTCTGAGTCTCGAAAAGGTATTGGGCGGTAAGGCCAGCTTTTGGCTGTCGAGAGAGGCGCAGTATCGATCGAAGCTGAGTCAACAGCCAATGGCTCCGCTGGTGGCAGATTCATTGTTTACAAAGTCTATCTAGGTTGTGAGTACATCTTATTGATTTAGTTGCTGTTCGATCAATTCCAATTCTTTCTCGACCTTTTCTAGCTCGGCTTCTTCGGTAAGGACTTGTTGCTCTAGTTGAAATTTAATGCTGGGGTCTGTTGCAGCTAATAGAGCTATTCGTATTTTCTCTGTCTTTGTACTACGCAGTTTGTATTCGTTAGTCAATGTTTCTTGGCGGCTAGCTAGGCGGAGTTTAGCTCCGGCGGTGAGTTTGCTTGTGGTAGGCGTGGATGGATTGATGGGGATGTTTTTGCTACCGCCTGCGTAGTAGCAGAGGGGAAAGTTGTCATTGAGGTCAAGAATTTTGTTGATATAGGGGTGCTGTAGGTTGTTGGTTTTTTGGGGTATTTGGGCAAATAGGTAGGCTAAAATATCGAGGATGCGGGCATAGCCATCGAGGTTTTGGGTGCCTTGGCCTTGAAGAGATTCTAGAAGACAGTTGGTGAAGGCGCTGTAGGGTGTGGCTGTCCAGGATCGTTCTTCAGCATGAGAGGAGGCAATTATTACTCTACCGCTGCCGGTTGCTAGGGTATCGAGGATATTTTTGGGGATGGGGGATTTGATGAGGTTTTGGGTGGGGTCTTTGGAGTTGGGGATGCCTGTGGCATGGCAGCAGTCGAGGATTACGATGAGTTTTTGGGCTTGGATGGCTTCGATTTTCTTGGTGAATTCTTGGCTGGTGATGGTTTTTTGGTCTGTGAAGTAGTCGTTGGGTATGAGGAAGTAATTGTTGGTGTTAGGAGTGTGTGCGCTGTGGCCAGAGTAGTAGATGATGGCGGTGGCGTTAGGGTTTTGGCTGGTTTGGTGGCTGAGTTGATCGAGAGCGGTGAGAATTTTGTCGCGGGTGGCGTTGGTTTCAGTGAGAAGGGTGGTTTGGTCTAGGGGATAAGCGGCTCGATCGGGGTTAGTTAGGAGGTTGTGGAGTGCCGTTGCATCTTGGATGGTGACGGGCATGTCTGCACCGATGCCAATGATGAGGGCATATAGCAGTCCTAAATCAGATGCCGAATTAGCTTGTTGCTATGTAAGGCTTTGAGGCCAATTCGATCCGCCAACCCATTTAGGATTGCCGTATCATAATGCTGTTCAAGGATTAGAGTCGTTAGCTGGGATAGAGATTAGAGTGCGTAAGCCCGGATGATCCATAGATCGCGGTACCATCGTAAATATAATGGTAGAAGCGGGTTCATCCAAAATCTTGGACGCAGTACAAAATCAAAATAGTAAAAACCCGCCCACCCCACCAGATAATCCTTAACGACAGCGATTAGTTCATACTAAAAACAAATTTTATGCATTTTGTTAATCTGTTAACATCCCTACCTTTGGTGCCTAATTATTACCTGTGGATACCACCAATATTTGTATTGATTGGTACTTTGTTCATCACCCGAACTATTTCTCCTCAACCACTTACTTGGTCGCGGCGGCTAGTGATTGGTTTAATGTTTTTATTAATTGTTCGCTACCTCACCTGGCGAGTTTTTGTCACTCTTAATCTCAGTAGTCCCTTGACCGGTTTTTTCAGCGTTGGTTTATTAGCAGCCGAATTACTATGGTTATCGAGCCGCATTATTCAGTTAATTCTATTGTTCAGTATGCAAGATGGAGCGATTACCACTAGTGAAACTGGTGCCGTATTATCCGGAAATCGCCATTCTCAAGCCAATCAATATGCCATTGATGTACTAGCAGGTCACTATTTGCCTAGTGTAGATGTGCTCATCCCCAGCTACAATGAGCCAGCTTTTATTTTACGGCGCACGGTCATTGGAGTACAGGTCATGAAATATGCTAATTTCCGGGTGTATTTACTCGACGATACCTGTCGTCCCGAAATCCAAAATTTAGCAGCTGAATTAGGCTGTGGTTATATCAGCCGTTCTGATAATCTTCATGCCAAGGCTGGCAACATAAACCATGCGATCGGGCAAACCACATCAGAATTAATTGTCTGTTTTGATGCCGATTTTATTCCCACTCACAATTTTTTACAGCGCACTGTCGGCTTCTTTCAAAATCCGCAAATTGCTTTACTCCAAACCCCTCAAAGTTTTTATAACCCCGATCCGATCGCCCGCAATTTGGGGTTAGAAAACATTATAACTACCGACGAAGAGATGTTCTACCGCCAGATTCAACCGATGCGCGATGCTGTGGGCAGTGTGGCTTGCGCAGGAACTTCTTTTGTTCTAAGAAGGCAGGCCATTGAAGAAATTGGCGGATTTGTGACTGATTCTTTGAGCGAAGATTATTTTACATCAATTAAAATAGCTGCGAAAGGATATCAAATTGTTTACCTGAATGAAAAACTCAGTACCGGGTTAGCAGCCGAAAACATTGCAGCTTACGCTTCACAAAGATTGCGCGGGGTACGAGGCATTCTACAATCATTCTTTATTACTAGCAATCCTCTCACTATTTCTGGCTTGAGCTGGATACAGCGCCTTGGTCATTTAGAAGGAATTTTGCACTGGTTCATGAATTTTTCACGAGCTTATTTTTTACTAATACCTTTGGCTTATACGTTTTTTGCGGTGATTCCAATGCGGGCGACTGGAGCAGAGCTGGTATATTTCTTCCTACCTTTTTACCTTACCCACCTGATGACTTTTGCTTGGCTAAATGGTAATTCCAGATCGGCTTTATTTTCTAATATATATTCATTGTTGTTGGTATTTCCGCTGATGGTAGCAGTTTGTGATGCAATACTTCGGCCTTTTGCTCAAGGGTTTAAAGTTACCCCTAAAGGGCTATCTAACAATGAGTTTGTATTTAATTGGCATTTAGCCTGGCCACTATTAATTGTATTTGCTTTAAATCTTTATGGTCTTTGGCACATATTGCTGGTCTCTGCCAACCCGGCGATGCTGATGGAGGGCAATCTTAAGTCTGCAATATGGTTCAACTTAAGCTGGATTTGGAGCATATATAATTTGTTGATAATTGCAGTTGCTTTATTAATTTTAATTGATGTACCACATGCTGATCCTTATGAATATTTTACTTTGCAATATATGGTAAAGATCTCATGTGGCAATCAATCTTATGTAGGCACCACTACAATGATGTCAGAGATAGGTTGTTACCTTGATTTACCCAAAAACACCCTGTTGATAGATACTTCGCTACCGGTGATTTTAGAAATTCCTGCAGCGGATCTCACAATTACCAGCAGGGTAGTTGCATCTAACGAGGCAACTACCCATGTACTCTTTCAGCCGCTATCTCTCATGCAGCAGCGTCAACTAATTCCTCTGCTATTTTGTCGTCCGGGGCAATGGCGACATACTCGATCGCCAGGAGAATTTCAATCGATCTGGTTGTTAACCAAGGTCTTACTGCGTCCACAGCTACTTATTCAGCAACGCCGGCAGAAAGCCGTCGAAATTGTTCCAGATAATGGCTGAGTGTACACAAATTTTTAACAGGATTATGAGCCATAAAAGTAGAGAAGCACTAGAGAAATGGTTGACCAAGTTTCCATCAACAGCGCAACAAGAGTTTATGGCACAGTCGATCGAACTAGCCACCGCAGCAGGAAATGCCCAAGAAGTCCCCGTAGGTGCGATTGTTGTGGATGATCAGGGAAAGATCATTGGGCGTGGTGAAAATCGGCGAGAGCGGGATGCTGACCCCACGGCTCACGCTGAAATTATTGCCCTGCGGCAGGCGGGAAAACATTTAGGCAACTGGCATTTGAATGACTGCACCTTATATGTAACTTTGGAACCTTGCCCCATGTGTGCCGGAGCGATCGTGGCTGCTCGGTTAGGTCTACTGGTCTATGGCGCTGATGATGCCAAGGCTGGGGCGGTGCGGACGGTTTTGAATATCCCAGATGGCAAAGCTAGTAATCATTTTTTGTCCGTGGTAGCTGGGGTGGAGGCCGATCGATGTCAACAGCAGCTTAAAGATTGGTTTGCCCAGCGCCGGAAGACTTCGGGGCGCGATAAATCGTCAACAGAATCACCGAACTAATAACTAATAGAGGAGTTAGCCAGTCGCCCCACTGGACATACAAGGTTTGGTTGCGGCGGCGATAAATTTGGTGACTGTGGGTCGCAAACTCGTTGAGCTTGGATTTCCATAGAGTGTGTCCATGGGGATCGACGATCGCTGAGTAGCCGGTATTGGTGGCGCGTACTGCCCAGCGACTGGTTTCGATCGATCTCATCACATCCATCGCATGGTGCTGAGCTGGCATACTCTCGGCATAGTGAGCGTTATTTGATGCGGTGATCATAAACTCACCTTGTTGAGCTTGTTGACGAAAATGGTTGCCAAAGGCTGATTCATAGCAAATGCCGACGGCGGCGCGGAGTCCAGGGAAAGCAAAAAATTCTTGTTTTTCAGCCCCTCTTTTGAGGGTGGCATCGAGGGGGGATAAACGTTTGACCCATTGACCAATGATTTCTTTGAAAGGGACATATTCGCCTAATGGTACCAGCTTGTACTTGTCGTATTGACTGATGAAGTTGCCAGTTTTATCGATCAAATGAATACTATTGGTGTAGTCGTTTCCTGCTTCCCCAAATGCTCCTAGCCAGATGGGGACACCTTTTTCTAAAACGGCTTGATACAGAGAGCTTTTTTTGATTTCCTCAGGCATGTAAGGCAGAGCGCCTTCGGGGGTCAAGATGGCATCTACTTTTTCAGTGGCTAGTTGGAGATATCCGGTGGTGTAGCCTTCGATCGCTTTTTGTTTGCCATTGGCATAGAGTTTAATCTCGTTGGGAATATTGCCTTGAATGATCCCAATTTTTAGGGCATCGGTGGTTTTGGCATCTAGTGGGGCTTGAGAGAGCAGGTAGCCAGCCAGGTGGCCAGTAAAAAAGAGGGTGATGGCGGCAATCGCTAGAGTTTTTTGATTCACCTTGGGTGCAAAGGGGCGGGAAGATCTAGGGGAACCCTCATCCCCCAACCCCTTCTCCCAAAAGGGGAGAAGGGGAGCCGGAGTATAAACCGAAGTCTCTTGCCCCCTCTCCCAAGGCGGGAGAGGGTTGGGGTGAGGGCCTTTCAATGCTATTTTTGAAATCTTTGTCCCACTTGGAGTTTTTAACCGTCGATCGATGATGGCTTCGGCAATCAATCCATTTACAGCCAATAGTATTGCGGTGACAGTCATACCGCCGCTGAGTTGTCCTAAGTGCAAAATCGGGAGATTGTTGGGGGTTTGAGTCAGGGCTAAAGTTGACCACCAGAGGTCGGTTTGACTCCATAAATATTCTAGGCCACACCAAATTGCTGTACCAACGACGACTCTTACTAGGGCTGGAGGATTGAAGCGTTGACAGATCCAGCCGAAGATTGCGCCCCACAAAGCTACGACAGTGGCTCCCCAGAGGGCAAAGAATAAGATGGCGACAGTGGCGATCGAGAAGCTGGTTAACCAAGGTACACCCATCCAAGTCATGGGATGAATGCCAGTAATCCAAAATAGGGCTACACCATGAAAACCCATACCCCAAAGCAAGCTGGGTAGAATTGAACGTCGCTCTCTAACTACCATCATCCACAGTGGCACCAGGGCAATCCAGGCTAAATACCAAGCGCCGATCGGCTCTACTGCTAACCCGGCTAGTAAGCCACTGCCTCCAGCAATCGAGAGTTGTAACAGGCGCGGATTTAAAGCTGAAATCTTTACAGGCATGGCAGATAGCAATGATTTAGAAGTCTATAATTATAGACCGTTGTCGATTCTGTCCTCTTCATTACCCCTATTATGAGTAAAGTTGCTTATTTCGAGTGTCCGACTGGTATTGCTGGTGATATGTGCTTGGCGGCGTTGATTGACGCTGGGGTGCCGGTAGATTATTTACTCGATAAACTGCAACTTTTAGGAATTTCTGGTGAATATCGCTTTACTACCAGCATTGTCAAACACCACGGCCAAGCTGCGACTCATGTAGATGTGGAGCTATTGGCAGAACAGCATGATCATGGACACCAGCACAATCATTCAGGACATGAAAATCATGACCATCAGCATGATCAAGATCATTCGGTGGTAATCGATAAAGAGCAGCATTACCATAGCCCCCAGCGAAATCTACCGGTAATTAGCGAGTTGATCGATCGAGCAAACCTTCCTTCCCGCGTCAGCCAATGGAGCAAAGAAGTCTTTCGCCAGCTAGCGATCGCTGAGGGTCTTGTCCATGGCATTGCTCCCGAACTCGTGCATTTCCTTGTAGTCGGAGCCGTCGATGCCATTGTTGATATTGTGGGCACTTGTCTTGGCCTAGATTATTTAGATATCGAAGAAATTTACTGTTCTCCCCTACCCACTGGTGGCGGTACAGTCAAAGCTGTCCATGGTGTAATGCCAGTCCCAGTTCCCGCAGTTTTACAGCTTTGGCAAGCACGCTCAGTTCCGGTCTATCACAACGGGATCAACATGGAATTAGTCACGCCCACTGGAGCCGCTTTAGTTGTTGCTTTGGCCAAACAATTTGGTACTGCCCCAGCCATGCAGCTCCAAAAAATCGGGCTGGGAGCTGGCAATAAACAAATGGTGCTACCAAATATTTTGCGTTTATGGATTGGTGAAACCGCCGACAATCAAAATCTTGAAGAAATCTGGGTGTTGGAAACCCAAATTGATGACGTAAATCCCCAGGTAATCGGGTATTTATTTGATCGATTATTAGATGCTGGAGCAGTAGATGTGTTTACGCAACCAGTAGGCATGAAAAAGTCTCGGCCAGGAATTTTAGTGACTGCCATCTGTCATTTGGCGCAAATTACTACTTGCGAAACAATTCTTTTCAAAGAAACTACTACCTTGGGTATTCGTCGATCGAAGCAGCAGCGCAGTATTCTACCGCGCAGCATTAAAACGGTGGATACAGTATATGGAGATGTACGAGTAAAAATAGCTACCAGTAACCTTTCTGGCAGTAATGAGGCATGGAATATCCAGCCAGAATTTGCCGACTGCGCTCAGCTTGCTCAACAGCATCAAGTCCCTTGGCAGCGCGTTCACGATGCCGCAAAAATGGCTGCAAATCAAGCATAATCAACATAATTAGCCGAAAAATCGTAAATAGCTGGGCAAAAGAAAACTTAGCGGCTAAACTATATTGGTTGGTGAAGGTAATGAATTTAAACATTCATCCTCAACCGGCTGACAGTAGGCTAACTGCTTTAGAATCTGACCTTTTATGGTTGATAAACTAATGCTAAAATCTCCTGACACAAAAAATTCCAGACCATTATCTTAATGAGTTTGACAACACACCACTCACAAACACCAAAATTTGGAGCAGTCCGTGCTAAGACCGGACATTTCAGTGATGTAAGCGGTTGTCTTCAACTCGTAAAAGTAAATAAATAGTTTACTGCCGATTTTTATAATTCGTCGGTGGTTTTCGGTCTTTTGGACTAAAAGCAGGTCTTTTGGCCTGGTTTTGAGCCGCAACTACAGCAATCTATTCACTTTTCTCATTGATTTTTAAGGAGCGCGAGAACGCATGACTCAGGCTAACGATGTATTTGCTACCTTAATTGAGCCAGATATTGATCTGGAATCTTTAACCGACGACGGGGATTCGGATGACGCGGTTGATGCAGGGGCAGAAGAAGAGGAAGAAAAGCCTGGGAAAGGCAAGGTCGCAACTCGCCGTCGTGCTCAAACGAAGAAAAAACAGTACACCGAAGACTCTATTCGACTGTATTTGCAAGAAATCGGGCGCATTCGGCTACTACGAGCAGATGAAGAAATTGAACTAGCTCGCAAAATTGCCGACTTACTAGAACTAGAACGTGTTCGGGAAAAGCTGCTAACAGAACTGGAGCGTGAGCCTCAACAAAAAGAGTGGGCAAGCGCGGTAGAAATGGAGCCAATCCAGTTTCGTAGTCGCCTGTATCAAGGTCGCCGAGCCAAAGACAAAATGGTGCAGTCCAATCTGCGCTTAGTGGTGTCGATCGCTAAGAAGTACATGAATCGCGGTCTGTCTTTCCAGGATCTCATTCAAGAAGGCAGCTTGGGCTTAATTCGCGCCGCTGAAAAGTTTGACCACGAGAAAGGCTATAAGTTCTCGACCTACGCTACTTGGTGGATTCGTCAAGCAATTACCCGGGCGATTGCCGATCAGTCTCGTACTATCCGCCTACCAGTTCATTTGTATGAAACAATCTCACGGATTAAGAAAACGACTAAGCTGTTGTCACAGAAGATGGGTCGCAAGCCCACCGAAGAAGAAATTGCCACCAAAATGGAA
>JAYUSV010000008.1:0-8762 GCA_043755495.1 Synechococcales cyanobacterium | reverse complement strand
AGGTGGAAGAGAGAACATTTGCCAAAAGTACTAGCTCAGCGGACTGCTTATCTTAACAAGGCGATTTGATTTTTCTCTGTAGAAAGTCACACGCACCCGATTCAGGCTTTGTGTATAGACTCATTAGATTTTGAGACGATCAATGACCTTGTGGTTTGGCTCCAGGGTGAATTTAGGGAATGACATCGGGTTTGGTTTTCTGTCAATGGCAACGTGGTTAAGGGTTTCGATGCGTAAGATGCCATTTTTCACCGACTAGGGCTAGTGAAATGTGCATTACACAAATTACCCTGATTTTCATTTATTTAATCATTACTAAAGAAAAAAGCATCATCAAAGAAATAGCCATGCTCCTCAGCTACAGACCTAATTGCAGATACATCATCAGGATTAATCAATCCATAATACTCTTCAGGCGTATAGCTAATTTTATGGTTAAAATCCTCAGCCACACCCGCTGAAAAAAGTGCCCCATAGCCAATTAGTTTTAGATCGCAAGCTTTACACCAAAATTTTGTAGGTTTAACCGACTGTCTAACAATAATCTTGTCATCTGTGGGCTGAAATCGTTCAAGACCATAAGCATCACCCTGAATAGTTGCAGTACAAGCACAAGCTGGGCACTTAACTCTATGATGCTTTTGATGTGATAAAACTTCTCCTCTACTTTCAGCATCAACAGCAAGCTGTAATTTATCTTCGTCCCCTTTACTATCAAAGTCCTTTTTATGTAACGCAATTAAATCCTTAGTTTCCTTCAGAACTTTTTCTTCCATTTGTGTCAATATCTCTTCTGCAGCCAATCCTTCCTCACTTCCAAACAAAGCCTGAAGACTTTCTCCTTGCGACTCAGCAAGAATTTTACAGCACTTGTAGAATCCTACTCTCCAATAATGTGTAGGATATTGAACAAAAGCAGCTTCACCAGAATGTAGTTCCTCATTTCTTCTGGCAGTCACCGCCAATGCAAGTTTAACCTGCTCTTCAGTGAAATCAGGAATTAGTTTCTGGCATAAACTTATTACTTGAGTCATTGTTATTGATTTTCCGGCAGTATTTGCAGAACCAAGATTTAGTGCTTGTAGCAAATGTTTATGATCTCTATCTGGTTCAGCCAACAATGTTGGGCTAAATTTCGCAATAGAAGATCTCGACAATAGCTCAAGACCCATCGCGCACCACAAGCTAAAAGCTGGATCATCATAATCTTCTTTAAATGCCTTTTCAAAAAAGAGACATGCTTTTGTCCACAACGGCTTACATTCCCAACTCATAACTTATCCCACATATATTCTTGCTAATGTTCTAGATTCAAAACCTTTTAAAATAGCTTCTCTACCATGTAGAGCTTTCCAATTATCAATAATTACTGCATTATTTCCAGACCACCTAATTTTTACTGTTTCTATGTTTTTACTGACCTCAATAATTTTCTCTTTTAAAAGCCTCGCGTTTTCATTCGCTGGAAACATACAGCAAGGGTCAAAGCGAATACCATCAGATAATTCATCACCTAAATTTATATGCGTATAATAAGACGTTTGCGTGGTTTTAACAATAAATATTGCTGACTTAGCTAGAGATTTTATATTCTCACTAAGCATATTTAGAAGTTGAAATAAACTAATAACCACTGTATCTACATTACTTTCAAACAACGATGCCATGACAATATAGCGTGCTGGCTGTAGCCAAAATGCCGTATCAGTATGAAGAGGAAAGTCACCATAGCCATATCTATTACTAAAAGAACCTTTAATTGCTTTTTCATAAGATTTTGGTTTCACTAAACTTAGACTATTTCCATCAGGATGCGGAATAATTTTCCCTATGCTTTCTGCAAGAGTTAGTAAAGCTTCAGTTGATCGAATTCCATCAACTTCAACCCAACCATGATCAAAAAGCTTATTTGTATTCAAAATGTATTCCATATACTTATCCAAAAGAAAATCCAAAACTGCTAGTGCAGTAGCTTAACAGACTAAGGCCAAAATAAGCATTCACCTCACCTTAGATATTCCCCATCGCGTCAGTAAAGTTAATATATATCCAAATATTCATCACCAGCGCCGTCACCAACAAACTAATCCTGATGTCCACTTCTGCCCAGTGCTTAACAGTCAAAAAATTCACTGGGTTCGGAGCCTCCAGCTTAATAACCCCAATCAGAAGCTTTTCCCGGTAGCAGCTTTGGCTAAAATTTTGCGCTTCAGGGTAGCTTGGTTGATTTTATGGCGGAGGTGATGCACCGTCATAATCGATTTGTTAGATAGTAAGTGGGTCGATGATGACTGCGAAATTTATCACTTTGGCCGATCGAGCTTCAAGAGCAAATTCGGTGTTTTTTAATTGCACAGCCATAACCTCGCTAATACCCTCTCAAGCCTCATACCTAAATTTCTATTCCTTTTTCTTTAAAATCATTGACCCACCCAACCCCACAGAAATCATCAGTGTTGCCAACGCCATTCCGTAAGCTGCACTACCTTGCCCCATTTGAGATCGACCTACTTCTTGATAGTAAACTTCTGCCACGCTTTCACCACCTTTAGATCTAAGCTGAGTTAATTCTTGTCCCGATGTCTGTAATCTTTTTCCAGCCTCAGAAAAATTTGTAAAGGAGAGAAGCCCAAGTAAAATCACCACAACACCTAAGCCTTTGGTAAACATAATATTTTTCTTTTGATACACCTTGCGCCAGTATTCCCAAATTAAACCCATGCAGTAGCTTGATCTTTACCATCAAGAAGTCTAAAACTGACCTTGGCCGATCGCCTATGGCGCAAGCGGAGCTATCGAGAAATCTGGTGGTGATTTTGCATTTGCGTTGAGGATGATCTTGCACCCAGAATTGCTCTGGTTTTATCTGCCCTATCGACCCTGCTGCTGCCTAAAATCCCTGTAACTCGCTTTCCGCAATGATTTAAGGCAGGGTCGTTAACTTTCCAAAACAGGGTCGATAAGGGTCGTTAAGGGTCGATAGAAAAAAATCTATCGACCCTGACTACTATCTTTGCTAGGTAATGGTTTCAGCCGATAAATATGCCTTCAGGGTCGATAGAGTCGTTGTTTTTGCCCTTGTTCTGGGTCGATGATGACTGCGAAATTTATCACTTTGGCCGATCGATGATATTGCGGCTTGACTCCAGGGAAGGTCGTGATACGCCTTACATGACTAGTTTCGAGCGGCTTGGAATCAAAGAATCTCATGTGAAAGCGGTTTTACGGCAATTGAATAAGAAGATTAGGGTGAAGCAGTATCCTACAAAACAAAAACCCCAGCATTAGTGCTTGAGGTTTTTGTAGAGAAAAATAAACTACTTGGATAGAGATTTGATGACAAGAGATAAAATATAACTCATAGTACCTAAAACTCTTGCTGTTTCTGGTTTGTAAGCAAGCAGCAATGTCATTAACAACACTACTGGTGGGACACCATAGCCTAAGTACACCCGAACTTGCTTTTCTTGCAAAAATAGCTTTTCCAATTTTTCCTGACGCTCTTTTGATAAAGCATATTCTTCGACATGCTCAAAGACAATCTCAGAAGAAGTCTCTTTTTCATTATCTGGTTGGTTCTGATTTTTCAACATAGAAAATACCAAGTGGGTGAATGAGGACGTTCGCGCACTATCCTTCTACCAATTGGTTATTTAAAAGTTAAAACTATCTGAAAACAACCTCAATAATTTGATTATCTGATCGTTGAACGTAAACTTTGCCACCTTTTTCTATCTCTTGCTGTAAATACCCTTCAGTCATGACGGCCTTATTCAGACATTCATTGAAAGTTAGGCCAGAAGACGATGACAAGGATTGAAGTATCTCATTGGCGGCAGGTTTGAGAGATACTGTCATTCTTTTGGTAGGGGATCGTGCGCGCTTTTTATCATCCAATTTAGTCATCTCCTATTTATCTGGTAACAACGACGTTACTAAGTAGACAAGTTCATCCACACACGTACTACATATATGTTCAACATGCAGACGACTTACCGCATAAAGAATCGTATCTCTATGCAATCAATTGTCTGATTTGCATTATAATTTTTTGCCATCAGATAATTCACGGTGATAAATTATCTAATGTCAAAATGAATTTTCATTTTTGCATCGTTTTCCTCCGATCTAAATAAACTATGTATGGCGGTTCCGGGTCGAGTGTGGCATTTTACCTAAGGAGGCTTTTAGATGTCTACATCCATCTACATCCACTTCGTATGAACGAACCGCTAAATCCATAATAGACTACTTGCTCGAAATTGTCACCATTTAGTCACCAAAAACGAAGCTCAATATAAAAAATTAAGCTGAAACCTTTGTGATAAACATGTTTTGAGTCTCTATCGAAAGTAAGTGCTTCTTACTTTCGTGCAATACAGCAGCCTGACCTCCTCTATCAAAAGGTCTAAAACACTGAAAATATCAAATTATTTTCTAATGAAATAGCAAAGTTTTTTCATCGCCTAGCAACCAAATCTGACGAAGATCGATTGCCCATCTCCCCAAAATCCTCATCATCGTCCGTACTTTCTAGATCAAAGTCATCATCTATAGAAACAGCGGACGAACCAGCCCCATACTTAGCCAGCGCCGCCGCCAATAAACTAGCCCTGGTATCCACCTGGCTCCACGAATCCAATAACTTGTCCACCTCCGCCCGATGCTCAGCAGTCAAAAGATCCACCGGGTTCGGAGCCTCCAGCTTAATCACCTCAGCAAACAGATAATCAGGCTCACCAATTCCAGTCGGTAACTCCCCTCGGCGCTTTTCTACCCGCTTTCTTTCTAACCGTTCCTTCTTCTCCAAAATCGTATCCAGCTCACCCTCAGGTTTACCAGCATATTTAGCTTGCGCCTGATGCAGCTTTTCCATACCCTCAGCCAACAGTTGCTCAAGTAACTTGGCCGTATATATCCGATATTGACGAGGGCGGTCTTCTGACCCTGGCCGGGTAACATGGAATGTGACCCCCAAACGCTTAGCTGCTCTGGTCAAGAAACTAATCGGGGTATGCTCAGGGGCAAAGTTAAAAGAGAAAAATCTTTCCCAGGCAGGGGCTTTGGCTAAAATTTTGCGCTTTAGCTCCAAGACTTCTGGCGAAAGTGAAGTGAATGATTGATCGCTGTTGAGCAGATCCAAAATCCCGCATTCCAGCATTAGGGTGGCTTGGTCGGCTTTGTGGGGGAGGTGATGCACCGCCAAAATCGATTCATTATATTGTTCGATCGTTGCCTGTTTTTGGGCGGCGACCACGGCGGCAAGGTTCCGCGCAGCGGCTTCCATGTCTACACCTCTGATCAGGGCTTTGTAATTGTGGGTGGCCTGATAGCAGATTTCGGGATGATCAAAGTCAATGCCGGGGTATTGGGTGACTAGGCGGATTTTTTCGGCTGTGGCTCTTTGTTCGGGGTTGGGGGTTTCCAGTTGTTCGAGTTGGATGGCCACATCGATAGCTTCGCTTGCACCTTTGGTGATCGAGTCTGTGATAGTCAGCTTAATGCCAGCAATCAAATTTCCCCAATCTCGATCGATCTCATCATTAATGGCTTTCATCCGATCGGCCATTTTTTTGTGATAGGCCAGCTTCTGTTCCACCACGGTATGACCATCTTCGATCAGTCTTTGAACCATCGAGTAGCGGTTGATTCTTTTTTCTAAGCCCGCCCGCACAGTGCCAACTACATAATGATCCCGGCAGATTTTTTCTAAAGGAGGGCGGTTTTTAGGATCGTAGGGAATATCCCAATCTTGGGCGATTAGCTTGGCTTCTTCTTCCATTTGGCGAGATAGTTTACGGGGGTTGCTAGCGGTTTCGTAGCCCGAAACTGCGATGGTTTCAGCTAGCCAAATATCCCAAGGGCAGTTGGGGCGGTATCTGGCCACCATTTGAATTTGGTCGGAGGTGGGTAGAACGCGGAAGATGGCCATTACTCGATCGAACTTATAGATTTCGCCCTGGTCATTGCGGCCAGTTAAGTCCCAGCCAGATTTACAGCTTGGGGAGTAGAGTAGGCATTGCAGTTGTTCTCGGGCGAGTACTTGGTTGGGGTAGACGGTTAGTTCTTCGGTTTCTGGTAGATATGCGGTGTATTGGTCGTTCCGCATGGCTTTGATGTCGGGTATTTCTTGCCGGATCAGCCGCTCTAGTTTCTCAATTTCTCGGCGAGAATCGGAGGTGATACAGATTTTTTCACCAGCTCGCAGACGTTGCAAGAGCAGTGCTTCAAACCCCGAGAGATGGCCGCTATAACAGGTGACTTGGCGTTTATTGATTTGTAATTCGTGCATAAAGACTCTGGTGGGTTTGTCGGTAAGTTGCTCGAAGTATTGCAGAGTAATTTCGGGGATGCGGGCTTCAGCCAAGATGATTACGTTGGCTTGGGTTAATACTCTGGTGAAAGATTCTTGGGTAAAAGCATATTTGCCCTTCAGGGTTTGGCCAGCGCTGGCGTGGTTGGCTATTTGGTCGGCTTCTTCGCAAATTACTAGCAGGGGCAGATCTGCGGGAAGATATTTTTCCAGTTTGGGTAAGGAGTCGATGCAACAGACAAATCCGCCATCGGCCATTGCTTTGAGCTGTAATAAATCGTGGCTGTTGTAATCGTGGCGGTGGGGTAGTCCGATGCTTTTGGCAACTTGTTTACCGAGGTTGTTGGTGGGGGTGATGACCACCACAAAGCCGCCAGTTTTAATCCAAGCTTCAGCCTGGTCGCGCATTACTGTAGTTTTGCCAGCTCCGGTACCAGCAATAAGGGCGTGGATTTTGCCGTGTTCTAGTTTGAGCTTAATGTGGTCAGAGAGATAACCACCTTGGGTGGTGCTTTCGACAATTCTACCAACCTGGTTAATGCTATAAAGCTGCTGCACCTGATCATGAATCGAGGCGTTTTTAGAAATAGCGATTGTTTCTTCAATCCAGGCGGTGACAGTAGCACTGTGCATAATCTGAGGTTCTCCCAGATTTGTTGATAGATTTTTGCTGACCTGTTTAAGCAGTTTGACAATGACATCATCGATTCCTTTGCCCAGGTGAGTTGGCCACCACATGAGGGCGGTTTTTTTGTTTGCTCCGGCAGTTTTGAGGGCAGTGGTGAGCAATTGACCTTCTTTTTTGGTGTTGAGGAAGGCTTTAAGGTGATCTTTGGTGTCATCTTGGTCGTACCACACTGGGATCAATCGATCGCCTGTGGCCAGTTCTGCTAGCTCTGGTAGGATCACTCTGGCGCTGCCTTGGGCTTTTTCGGCTTCTGTGCGCGGTATTGACCAGTTAGCGATCCCCAATACGGCGATACAGAGGAAGCCTTGCGAACAGAGCGATAGGGCTTTTTTTGCTCCTTCGGTAATGCCGATCGGGATTTTGGGGTGTGCAAGTAACCATGGCCAGATGTCGCCTTCTAAGGGCATATCGCAGCCGTACTGGATGTTGATTTTTTCTCGGGTTGCTTTGTCTAAGGCTGGATAAAAGATGACGTTGCCGCCGCTGGTGACTGCTTCGTAGCGGCGTTGTTTGCCGGTGGGTACCCATTTTTCTTTGCCGAAGCCTTTAGATTTTTGGTAGTCGTCGCGGGGGTAGGCGACTTTGGCGTTAAATATTTGGCCGGTTTCGCTGGTAAAAAAGGCGGCGGCAAGGTAGTTGTGGTTGCGGTTCCATTCGCCGGTTTCTAGGTTGCCTTCGGGGAAGCGGGTGATCTGTTGGTTGAGTTCTAGGTTGATCTGGAAGCCCAGCCCGATTTCTTCCAGAAATTTGATGTTGAGTTCGGCTAGGGGGCGATCGATGCCGCTGCCTGCCATGAGTTCGTTTTCGATGAATCTTTGTTTCCAGGCTGCAAAGCCGCCGTTGTTCTCAAATTCTTCTCTGGCTGCCCGTTGTCTTTGGCCTTTGGTGGGTTGCTGCGGGGCGGCGGTTGTTGGTGGTGTGAGTAGGCCGATGCTTACGGTCTGGGGGGTGTTTTGGTTGATGCTGTTGGGGTTTTTCATGGGGTTCCATCTGGTGTAGATTTGGTGGAACCCGCTTAGGGAGCTATAACGGGTCGATGCGGTTATCGATTTTGGGTCTTTCCTGACATGTCAGGAACGTTACTTACTCAGTTAACTTTGCTTAGGACAGTAGAGATTGTGACTTTGATATACCGATCGAATTGAGGCAATTCTTGTGTTGGTTGATCTTTGTTACTCTTGGCTGTGGCTGGGCATTTTGCGCTATTTGGCGGTTAAATTTCGTAAAGTTAATAAAATTGGTTTTGACTAATGATTTCCGGGGGGTTATTATAGAACAAACGACCAATTTTATATTTTTCGTTCCTAACTCTAACTGCGAAGCCTTTTTGGAATCAAGCTTATAGAATTTCCCTCTAAAAGAATAGACTATCTGTTTGATGTTGACCTCGTATGTATGTTAAGACCCGTTCTAGTTAATCGCTAGGCGGGTTTTGATATTTTAGGAGTTTTCGTTGTAGCGCCTTGTAGTACGTGGTTTCATAATCTATGAGTGAAATGCTGTTATTAAAGATACTTCATCATAGATCTCTTGTTGAGTTTTGACCAGAAGGTGAAGTTGAAAGTCTGCCGCTCTAAAAATATTTCTCAGATTTGGAGCTGATTTAACCTAGTGTTAAGATTTTTTAGCCCCTGACCTAATCAGAATGATAAATGTATCTTGGTAAGTATTCAGGTCTGAAAAGTTTCAGCCCGATCGTCTCTAGGTATGCTTTTGGAGCAATATTATTAAATATTCTTCAAATCATATTCGCAATAGCAG
>JAYUSV010000007.1:0-2931 GCA_043755495.1 Synechococcales cyanobacterium | reverse complement strand
TAATCAATTGAATCGGTGTCGGATTGTAGGCATTACAAGGATTATTCATCTGGGGACAGTTAGAAATGGCCACCAAAGCATTCATCTCTGCTCGTAATTCCACTACGCTACCGGGATCAGAAATGCCATCGACGATTTCTAACTTTCCATCGGCTGATACTGGCACATTCATGAAAAAGTTAATGTTGCTCACCAAATCTCTTTTACCCAAACCATGTGGTGCCAAGGCAGCCAAGAAGTTTTCCACGCAGGCATGCTGATATTTTTTATCCAAACCAAACCGCACAGAGTTACTTTCACAGCTACAGGCTCCTCCAGAGGTATCATGGCGACCGCAGCTATCATGCAGTACTGTCATAATTGGATTACCTTCGTTGGAAAGCAATTGAGTACCAGTAGTGACAAAAATATTTCTTTGCCGAACGATCGTATCGGTAGCGCTATAGCGCTCGGTTGGATCATCGGCGTTATATACCAAAAAATCTACAGCCTGATTACCGCCTAAATCTACTATTCTTAAGGTTTGACCCTTGGTTAAAACGTGCGACCAAGGAGCGCGGGCTGCTAAAACTTGGTTGTAAGTGGCTGTGCTAGGGTCGAGAGTGAGAGTCATAGGTCAAAATAAAATTATTGGGCAAAAAGCACATCGGTATTAATAAAGCCCCGGACTGCTTCGGGATTAGCGGTGCGACAGAGATCATTAGCAGTAGAATCTGGTGATTTCCAAATTTGTAATTGAATTGGTTGGGGTGCATAGTCAGAGCTACTGTGCAGAACGTGGGGACAGTTAGAAACCATCACTAAAACATTCATTTCAGCCCGAAAATCGATAAAGCTACCTGGTTTCTCACAGCCTTCTATAAATTTTGTCTGACCATCTGGCGCTACGGCAATGCGAGTAAAAAGATTTAAGTTTGGCATGATATCAGCACGACCCAAACCCCAGCGAGTGAGGGCTTTACCGAAGTTGTCTCGGGAGTTTCTCCAATCTCCGTCACCATATTTGGCTTGGTTGCTGGCAGCATTACTACAGCCAGTCAATAAATCATGATACCCACTAGTATCTTCGGTAATCGAAAACAGCACCCGACCCATATCGGAGTAGACTACCCGGCCTTTGGTCAAAAAGGCATTGAATTGAATTTTGGCAGTATCGGCAATATTGAGGCGCTCGATCGGGTTGTCCGCGTTATAGCAGAGCATTGCTACACCCTGGGAACCAGCCAAATCAGTAATCCGTAGGGTGTTACCACGTTTGATCATTCCAGACCAGTAAGCACTGCCAGGGACAGTCTCACTGAGGGCGATTAAATGCGGGTCAATTTCAGCCATGAATTATTTCCTCCCAATTTTTTAGGCAAATTTTTGTGGTCGAACATTTTACTAGCTAAGGCAAAAGCCCAGGAGAATCTTAGCACCGTTAGTGCCTAATTCTCCCGGGCTTTTATCCCGCCGTGTGACCAATTGCTTGGCTGCTTCTCTCGGACCAGCATTTGCACAGCAAACCGGAACCCTAGAAGCTAAAAAATATCTAAAAATAAGATGCTAATGCAGCAAGCCAATTTTCCATATACTATATCAGGGGTCACGGTATTTGTCAGCCCTATGCAAGTAAGTCAAGATCTAGCCATTGACCATCTACGCCACATGTATCAAACTGGGCAAAGCACTCCAGCTCAAGTTCTCCAGTCTATTTATGCCCACATCGCAGCATATAATGATCCGGCTGTGTGGATTTATTTGGCACCCTTAGCAGATTCTTTGGCATTAATTAGCGATCGGTCTGATTTACCGTTGTGGGGCATTCCCTTTGCCATCAAAGATAATTTAGACTGGGCAGGAATTCCTACAACCGCTGGCTGCCCAGCCTTTGCCTACACTCCAGATCGATCGGCCACTGTGGTCGAAAAACTAATTGCCGCCGGAGCCATCCCGATCGGCAAAACCAATATGGATCAATTTGCTACTGGTCTGGTAGGCACTCGATCGCCCTATGGTATCTGTCGGAATCCCTATGATGACAAGTATATTCCTGGCGGATCTAGCTCCGGCTCTGGGGTAGCCGTAGCCACCGGAATGGTCAGTTTCTCACTAGGCACCGACACAGCCGGTTCTGGTCGGGTTCCAGCCGCCTTCACCAATATCGTGGGACTCAAACCCACCAAAGGTCACATCAGTACCCAAGGCTTAGTGCCAGCAGTACGCACCTTAGACTGTGTTTCCATTTTCGCCTTGAACTGTATTGATGCAGCAACGGTATTAGAAATAGCTGGGGGCTACGATGCGGTTGATCCTTTCTCGCGGATGCCTGATGCTAATCCACCTGAATCCCTACAAAATCTGAGGATTGGTATCCCCACTAAGCAACACCTCAAATTCTTTGGCAATCAGGATGCTGAACGTCTTTATCATGCTGGCCTAGAGAGATTATCTAGTTTAGGACATCAAATAGTTTCGATCGATTTTCAGCCATTTGCCGACACCGCCCAAATGCTCTATGGTGGCCCCTGGGTGGCTGAAAGATTGGCGATTTTGCAAGATTTTTTATCAGCCCATCCCCCAGACCAGTTTCCCACAGTTGATCCTACGGTTTATAAAATTATTCAAGGTGGTAAAAAATACGATGCAGTGTCGGTATTTCAGGCCATCTATCGATTAGCCGAATTGCAACGAGAGACTGAACAACAGTGGCAACAGATGGATATTTTGGTCTTACCCACTACCGGGACTATCTATTCGATCGCTGAGGTACAAGCATCACCACTGCAACTCAATAGCAATTTGGGACTGTATACCAATTTCGTGAATCTGCTAGATCTATCGGCAATCTCGATTCCCAACGGCTTTCAGCAAAATGGTTTACCGGCAGGTTTGACCTTGATTGCCTTAGCTTGGCAGGAATTATTACTTTGTCAGATCGGCAGATTAATG
>JAYUSV010000006.1:0-8791 GCA_043755495.1 Synechococcales cyanobacterium | reverse complement strand
GGTGCTGGCCAAAGAATCGTGAATTTTGTGGAAAAAACTGCGATTCCGACGGCTTTGTTTAGTATGTTGCAAGCTTTACCAGACACCGCTTTGTGGCACCGCCTTGCCAAAGAAAATCGTCTGCGCGATCAGTCGGTGTTGACCGCTGGTTCTCAGACTTCGTTGATGAACTATATTCCCACTCGTCCTCTGGAAGATATTGCTACTGAGTATATTCAGGCTTTCTGGGATTTATACGACCCCGAGAAGTTTTTAGACAGAACCTATCGCCACTTCTTGATGCTGGGTGAAGCCACTTATCCCAAGAAAGAAAATTCCACTAAGGAAAAAATTGAGTGGGTGACGATCCGCGCTCTGTTTGTGATTTGTTGGCGGCAAGGTTTTGTCAGAAAAACTCGCTTTAAGTTCTGGGGCAATTTAGTTGGCATGTTGCGCCATAATCCAGGTGGTCTGAGTAGCTATATTTCTACTTGTGCTTTGGCTGAACACTTTGTAGATTACCGAATCATTGTGCGCCGTGAGATCGAAACTCAGCTAGCTGAATTTTTGGCTTTAGAAGCTGAGGCTAAGTTGAATCCAGTGGTTCTGAATGAGGTTGTTGAAGCTGAACCAGTCAGAGAAGAAGCTCAATCTGTTGCCTAGATTAGTCTAGTTCGGAAGTATGATGCCCATGTCGATCGTCATTGATTGACATGGGTGTTGTGCATCACAAGTGTAATTAGAGTCATAATACGGCGTACCACCGGAGTATTTTCAGCTATGGTTCAGCAACTGAAAAAAACCGAGATTATTTATCCAGATTGCGACGGGCAGCCGATGTCAGACAATACCCTCCAATTTAGCTGGATTGTCAAAATCAAAGAAAATCTGGAAATCTTATTCGCCACCGACCCAAATGTCTTTGTGGCGGGTGATTTGCTTTGGTATCCGGTAGAAGGGAGCAATAATATCAAACGAGCACCTGATGCGATGGCAATTTTTGGTAGACCGAAAGGATATCGCGGGTCTTATCAACAGTGGTTGGAAGACAACATTGCACCCCAGGTAGTATTTGAAATCTTGTCACCAGGGAATCGATTGGCTGAAATGACTGCCAAGTTTGAGTTTTACGATCAACATGGAGCCGAAGAATATTACATTTATGACCCTGAGCGAGTAGATTTCACCGGCTGGTTACGACAAGCTGGGAAACTCCAGGGCATCAACAATATTTTGGGTTGGGTCAGCCCTCGGCTGGGAGTTAGGTTTGAACTCAATGAAGAGTTAGAAATTTATACTCCCACAGGTGACTTGTTTCTTTCGCCCTTAGAAATTGCTCAGAAGGCTGAAGCTGCTGAATTAAGGGCTGATGCAGCAGAGCAAAAAGCGGCTTTGATGGCAGCGAAGTTGCGGGAGTTAGGCTTAGACCCAGAGGCTCTGTAATTATCAATTCTCAGCGTCAGGGCTGACATCCAACCAAAACAGTGTTCTAGATAACCAAAACAGCCCCTGGCAGTGGACAAAGAACTCAGATCGGCTAATATCGTAAAGTTGACTCCTGCACTGCTGCCATGAAACTCGCCTTCATCATCGACCCGATCGCCAAACTCGACCCCACCCACGACAGCAGCGTAGCCATGATGGAAGCCGCCGGAATCCTCGGCCACCAAGTATATATCACCACTGCCGAACAACTCGCCGTTATCGATGGTCGCGCCGCTGCCTACCTCCAAACTATCCAAATCGAACCAGTCAAACTCGTCGAACAGCGCTGGATTGCCGCCGAGCAATGGTATCAAGTCGGTCAGCCTGAGTTAATATTTCTCGATGAAATGCAAGCAGTCTTCCTGCGCACCGACCCGCCCGTAGACGTGCCTTACCTATATATCACCTACATTCTGGACTATATCGATCCCCAGAAAACCCTAGTAGTCAACAGCCCCGATGGACTGCGCGCTGCCAACGAAAAAATGTTTGCCATGCAGTTCCAAGAATGGATGACCGACACGATCGTCACCCGCGACAAAAAAGTAATCAGAGAATTTGTCGAAAAACACCAAGCCGCCGTCATGAAACCCCTCGGGGGCAAAGCAGGTGAGGGCATCTTGTTTCTGCAACCAGAAGACCGCAATATTAACTCCCTAGTCGAAATCAGCACCCAATGGGGCAAATACCCCATGATGATTCAGAAATTTTTACCCGCTGCCAAGGACGGCGATAAACGGATCATTGTTTTAGACGGTCAACCCCTGGGCGCGATCGATCGCATTCCTACCGGCAAAGAATTTCGGGGTAACATGGCCACCGGTGGCCGAGTTGCTGCTGCTAAGATTACCGATCGAGAGCTAGAAATGTGTGCAGCCATGGCTCCTAAGCTTAAACAACATGGTCTATACTTCGTGGGGATCGATGTGATCGGTGGCTACCTCACCGAAGTCAACGTCACCAGCCCCACTGGGATCCGGGAAATAGATCAACTCAACAACACCTCTCTAGGAAAACAAGTCATTGAATGGGTCGCTGCAAAGCGAGCTTAAGCAAGTTATGATAGAGCTGCAAATACCTGTGCCGATGGTTCACAGAGTACAAAAATTCATGAAACCCTATCGCTCTCTGCGTTTGATCGTCAATAAATTAGCAAAAACAACTGCTTGCTGCGAGTTGCAAGCAAACTGGTGGCGATTTAAAACCAGTTACTTTTGGCGACCATACTATCAAGCCTAACAATATTTTCAGCCACAAATCTGGCTCTCAAGAACACTTTTATCTCTCAATTACTAATTAATCCCAATGGAAGACAAAATTTCCGACGCTTGCATCGACAAGTCTCAAGTGCTCATGCCTCCCACCGCCCTCAAGGCCGAGTTACCTCTAACACCCGAATTAGAGCAACAGGTTCTTAAACATCGATCGGATATCAAAAACATTTTAGATTTCCGTGATAACCGTAAATTCATTGTCCTTGGTCCCTGTTCAATCCATGACGTTTCTGCTGCCATGGAATACGCCCACAAGCTCAAAGAACTATCCGATCGAGTCTCCGACAAGCTGTTGCTGATCATGCGGGTCTATTTTGAAAAACCGCGCACCACCGTTGGCTGGAAAGGTTTGATCAATGACCCAGACCTAGATGATTCTTTTGATGTAGAAAAAGGTCTGCATATTGGTCGCCAATTGTTACTAGATATCACTCAACTGGGCTTACCAACTGCGACAGAGGCATTGGACCCGATCGTCCCTCAATATATCGGTGATTTGATTTCTTGGGCGGCGATCGGTGCCCGCACCACCGAATCACAAACTCACCGTGAGATGGCCAGTGGTCTTTCCATGCCGGTGGGTTTTAAGAATGGTACCGATGGCAGCATTAAAGTAGCACTAAATGCTTTACAGTCGGCGATGCAACCTCACAATTTCCTGGGTATCAATCAGGAGGGACAAGTAAGCGTGTTTCAGACTATCGGTAATGCTTATGGCCATGTGATTTTACGGGGTGGCGAGGGTCAGCCTAACTATGATTCTAGCAGCGTGGCAGAGGTGGAAGCAGCATTGAAGAAAGCTGGCCAGCAGCCTCGGATTGTGATCGATTGCAGTCACGGAAATTCTAATAAAGACTATCGCTTGCAGCCGATCGTGTTGGAGAATGTAATCCAGCAAATTGTGAACGGCAATAACTCGATCGTTGGTCTGATGCTGGAGTCTCATTTATCTGAGGGCAGTCAGTCGATCCCGGCTGATTTGAGTGAGCTGAAATATGGGGTTTCGGTAACTGATAAGTGTATTAACTGGGAACAGACTACTGAGATTGTGATGGCAGCGTTCGATCGGCTATAAATTCTTTAGCATTTTGAATGTATGAACAGCAATCAGCCTGAATCCTCAAGAGGTTCAGGCTTACTTTAATTATGGCTCCATCAAGCAGTCTAAGTAGCTGTTGATTTTGCTGCCTCATCACTGAATTCCATCATGCGATCAAAGTTTAAGTAACGATACAAATCATCAGCAAAAGGATCAATCTTATTGGCCATTACCGCTAAGTACTCTGCTACCGTCGGTAATCTACCTAATAACGAACAAACCGCTGCTAGCTCTGCCGAACCCAAGTAAACCTGTGCTCCTTTACCTAAACGGTTATTGAAGTTACGAGTAGAAGTTGAAAACACCGTAGAATTATCAGCTACCCTAGCCTGATTACCCATACATAAACTGCAACCGGGCATCTCGGTGCGAGCACCAGCAGCACCAAACACACTATAAACCCCTTCTTCTTTGAGCTGCTGTTCATCCATGCGGGTTGGTGGACAGATCCAGAGGCGAGTAGTGACTGGTGGTTCACCTTCTAGTACCTTAGCTGTGGCGCGATAGTGACCGATGTTGGTCATGCAGGAACCAACAAATACTTCCTCGATTTTATTGCCTGCTACTTCGCTCAATAGCTTCACATTATCAGGATCATTAGGCGCAGCGACGATCGGCTCAGTGATTTGATTCAAGTCAATCTCAATGATTTCAGCATATTCCGCATCGCTATCGGCACTGAGCAATACTGGGTTAGCCAGCCATTCTTCCATCTGAGCGACCCGGCGGAGAATGGTTTTTGGATCACTATAGCCTTTGACCACCATGTTTTTTAACAGGGCGACATTCGATCGAATATATTCTGCTACCGTCTCGACCCCGAGTTTGATCGTACAACCAGCACAAGAGCGCTCAGCAGTGGCATCAGTCAGCTCAAAAGCCTGCTCCACCTTCAAGTCTGGCAGTCCTTCGATTTCCATAATCCGTCCCGAGAACACGTTCTTTTTGTTCTCTTGGGTAACAGTTAATAGACCTTTTTGAATAGCTACATAAGGAATTGCATTAACTACATCTCGCAGGGTAACTCCGGGCTGTAGTGTGCCGCTGAATCTGACTAATACTGATTCTGGCATATCTAAAGGCATGGCACCCAATGCTGCGGCGAAAGCAACCAAGCCAGAACCAGCCGGAAAAGATATACCTAAGGGAAAACGAGTATGAGAATCGCCACCAGTACCTACGGTATCTGGCAACAACATTCTATTGAGCCAGGAGTGAATAATGCCATCGCCGGGACGTAGGGCTACGCCACCACGCTGGGCAAAGAAGTCTGGCAAATCATGGTGAGTCTTAATATCTATGGGTTTGGGATAGGCCGCAGTGTGACAAAAGCTCTGCATTACCAAATCAGCGCTGAAACCTAAACAGGCTAATTCTTTTAACTCATCACGGGTCATTGGACCAGTGGTATCTTGAGAGCCAACAGTGGTCATTAACGGTTCACAAGCCACACCTGGTCTGACTCCTGGCAAGCCGCAGGCTTTGCCCACCATCTTTTGTGCCAAGGTGTAGCCTTTGTTAGAACTCTGGGTGGCTTGGGGTCTGATGAATGCGTCGCTGGCTGGTAAACCCAAAGCTAGGCGAGTTTTATCGGTGAGAGCGCGACCAATCAACAGAGGTATCCGGCCACCGGCGCGGACTTCATCTAAAATGGTTTCGGGCTTGAGACTAAAAGTGCTAAGAACTTCGCCAGCAGCGTTAACTATTTGGCCTTTGGTGATGTGGATGGTAATTTCTATGCCAGTTTCGAGCTTGGTGACATCACACTCGATCGGTAGCATCCCCGAATCTTCGGCAGTGTTAAAAAAAATCGGCGCGATTTTGCCGCCCAGTAAATAGCCGCCAGTGCGTTTGTTGGGCACACAAGGGATATCCAGGCCGGTGTGCCAGAGCACCGAGTTGATGGCCGATTTCCGGGAGGAGCCGGTGCCTACGACATCGCCCACATAAACTAGGGGATGCCCCTTGGCTTTGAGTTGTTCGATCGTCTCCAAACTACCAGGCTGTTTGCTTTCCAACATCGCCAGAGCATGTAACGGAATATCTGGTCGAGTAGTAGCGTGGGGAGCGGGGGAAAGATCGTCGGTGTTGGTTTCGCCAGGTACTTTAAAGACAGTTAAAGTTACAGATTCTGGTAGGTCGGGCTTGTTGGTAAACCAAGTTGCTGCTGCCCAGGCATCAATTACCTGACGGGCATAACCGTTGGTCTGAGACAATTCCCACAAATCATTGAAGGCATCGTAGACCAAAGTGATTTTGCTTAGGGCATTGGCAGCAGCTTGAGCTAGCTCTAGGTTCTCAGATTTTAGGGTGTCAATTAGAGCTTGAACGTTGTAGCCGCCCAGCATGGTGCCGAGGAGTTCGATCGACTGTAATGGTGAGATCAAAGGACTAGTAACAGTGCCCTGAATAATCGCAGTCAAAAAAGTGGCCTTGACATAAGCCGCCGGATCTACTCCTGGTGGCACTCTGTCGCGCAGTAGATCATAGAGTTCGGCATCGGCGATGGGTTGCTGCAACAAATCGCCTTGCAACAAATCGCAAAGTGCCTGGGTTTGATTGGCATCCAACGGCAAGGGCGGAATCCCTAAGTTGGCTCGATCGGCGGCATGTTGGCGATAAGCTGCTAGCATTTGATGTCTCTTAAATAAAGTCGTGAAAAACATCTATGGCATTTTGCCAAGATGAATCATAGCTCAGTATAAAGTCTTCTTGGGTTTTAGCCAAACGTTTAATTGTACAGCTTAAAGTGACCATTTTAGTCGAGCTTGTTTTAGGTTAATATCCTAATCTGATCTAAAAAAGTAGGCCATTATCACCACCGCTTTCGGTCTTTTTCACTGGTTTTTTAGCTGGTTTATCAGGATTATCCGGCCTGACTGCTGATTCACGACGTGGTGGAGGATTGGTGTCAAACTCTTCCACTTTTGGTGGCTGCAAAACCGGTTTTTCTTCCGAAGCAGTTTTGGGTGGGCGAGGTTTCGGCTCCAATTCGTCTACTTTTGGTGGCCGAGAAACTGGCTTGCTTTCTGATGGCACCTTGGGTAAACGCGGCTTGGTATCGAACTCTTCTACTACTGGCGCTTGAGAAGCTGGTTTGCTAGGTCTAGACACCGGTTTGTCACCCGCTGTGCCGTTGCGTCGCACGGGAGGAGTGATGATGTTGGTGGCATTGCGGCGATTACTACGAGAACTGCTGCTATCGCCATTATCGGCGGTCGCTTCTTTCGGTGGCTTGGCGATACCGCTATTACTGGATCTGCTTTTTTCTTCACCGGTAGCATCTCCTACACCATTTACCTCACTAGGTTTATCGTTGCTGGGTTTAACAATAGTAATTTTGTTGTTGGTACTAGGAGGGTTACTGTTATCATCGGGGCTGCTAATTGGCGTGGATCCATTTACAGGTGTAGATGTGGGCGTTGAGGGACTAGGAGCAGAAATAGCTGCTGGAGTCGGCGTGGTGGGAGCATTGGGCTTATTGAAAATACTGTTGCCTGTCCAGGCGATCGCTCCTATTGCACCCACGCCCAACAGCGCCATCCAGCTTTGACCCAAAATTTTTAAAAAGCTGCTGTCATTACTGGGGGCTGAGTTTTGATCAACATTTGGCTGTTTTTGACCAGCAGCACCGGGCGACACCACCACTGTCCCAAATTGGGAGTTTGCTGGTTGCAATGGTGGCTGAGTAATGGGCATTTTGGGTGTTGGCACCTGTTGTTTTAACGCGCCTAGGACTTCACCGGCAGACTGAAAACGCGCAACTGGGTTGGGCTGTAACATTTTGTCAAACAGTGGGCCTAAGTTAGATTCCAGGTTAATGATTGATCGCCAGTTCCAGGTTAAAGATTGGGGATCAATTAGCTCGGTGGGCTCTTTGCCGGTCAATAACACCAAACAAGTGGCTGCCAACGCATATAGGTCGCTATTGGCAGATACGGTGCCCCGCTGCATCTGTTCGTGAGGGGCATAGCCGACTTTGCCTAAACAGGTAGGAACTTCGGTATTGCCGGTAGCCTGAATTTCGGCGTTGACAGCAATTTGCTTTACTCCGCCAAAGTCGATCAAGACAGGTAAGTTATCGCTCGATCGCAGCATTAAATTATCGGGGGCGATGTCTCGATGAATTACTCCTAAGGAGTGGATGTATTCCAACACTGGCAAGGTATCTGTCAATAGCTGCCGCACTTCATCTTCGGTAAATAGCCGGTTCTGATTTTGGCGGGCAGCCAACAGGTATCGATATGTTTGACCAGCCACATAGTCCTGGACCAGGAATAGACCATGAGAGCCGGTTTTTAGCTCAAACAATTCTCGGAAGCGGGGAATCTGGGGATGAGCAAGGTTATGTAATACGCTGGCTTCCCGCTCAAATAATTTCTTGGCTTTGTCTAGAGCGTAGGTGCCTTGAACCTGGGGGGCAAATTCTTTTAGAACACAAGGTTCGTTAAAGCGGGTCAAGTTTTCGCATAAATAAGTACGACCAAAACCACCCTGGCCGATTTGCTGCACAATCCGGTAACGATCTTCTAGTACTTTGCCTGCCACCAGAGTATTTTGTGGTGTTGGGGGATTTAGTTTTTCACCGCAAATTTGACAGAAACGGTTGCTGTCTTGGTTGTCATGGCCTTTGGTGCAATAAACAGTGGTCATGCTGATGTTCTGGGAAGACGAAATCTGGAGTTAATAGCCATACTACTACTGAGTTTACACCCTCTTCTCGATCGATCGGGGCAGCGAATGTGCACAATTGCAAGTTGCACACAGTTGATATTAAAAATTCCTGACATCAGTTTAATCTAGTCTAACTGTTCACCAGCTAGATCTTTACCAGTAAGAGGTGATGGTGATCGACTTCTACTCCCTTCCCGCTAGAAGAACATGGATCTTTTTTGGCTCTGAACAAGGCTTTTACCCACGCATTCCGTCTATATTCTTATGACGGGAAGGGAGT
>JAYUSV010000005.1:0-2949 GCA_043755495.1 Synechococcales cyanobacterium | reverse complement strand
CTATGGATTAGCCATGGGAGTCGGCTCTCAGCGCGTAGCGATCGAACAAACCAACACCGCCCCTACTTTTCAGGTGCGATCAATCGCCCCCGATATCTTACTTTTAGCTAACCTGGGTGCAGTCCAGCTCAACTACGGCTACGGAGCAGAGCAATGCCAAAAAGCCGTGGATTTACTCCAAGCTGATACTCTGATCTTGCACATCAACCCTCTCCAAGAATGTATTCAGCCCCAAGGAGACTTGAACTTCGGCGGCCTATTGGCCAAAATCGCGGTAGTCTGCGAAAAACTTACTGTGCCAGTCATCGCTAAAGAAGTCGGCAATAATTCGGTGAAAATTCGCTGGAGTTCGACGATCAGTTCGGAACTATGGCCATCTAAAGGCAAAGAAAAAGCGGGCAATGGCTCTGTCAGATCAAAAGACTTGCTGTCGCTTACGCTCGTAGGCAACCCGGCCTTCTCCCGGACGTTTATTCTTAGGTGAGAGAATTTCGATGACTGTGATAACTTGACCACTGCTGACTTCCCGGACTTCTAAATAACTTTCGCGCACTTCTTCGGGCAATGGCAGAGAAACAGAAATAGGCTGGCTGCGGGGTAAAGCTAAGGTGGCTACGGCTGATTCCGGAAAAGATTGACGAGTAACGGTGACATCGGAGATGCCCAAGAGTTTTCGATCGCCGGAGGCGCGAGCAGAGCTATCATCAATGCTGCTTAAATATACGCGCTGTTCGATCGCTACACGGTAACGAGGCCGCAGTTGTGGAGACAAATCATCGGCGATCGCCACCATCAGCCGATTGTGAAATTCTGACCAGGATGCTGGAGATTCTAGGTAGGGATTCATGCCAGAAAAGGGAGAAGCCATAGAATTCATTGAGCAACTAAGCCTTATTTTAATCGATGATTAATTTTTGAGGGTACTTTATCTTAATTAAAAAGAAACGGTTTAACAGCAGTGACCATGCGCCCTAATTCAATTTTGTTATGCTTGAGAAGATCATGGCTCCACAACTGATCTGTGTTATCAGAGCAATCAGTTGCCAGAGTTTCCCCAATTTCTTCAAAGCTCTTTTTAATATCGCTCCTGAGCTGCTCTGGTTCAGATAGTACTCCCAGAACAAATACTCTGTCTTTTAAATCAGATGGGATTTTTTGCTCCACATAGGCTAATCGATCTTCTTGCTCATCAAAATCAATTAGCAATACAATCATTCGCTCTGGATACAAACGCATTTTTGGTGCATGGTCGTCCATAAATTTATTTATTACTGTCATCCATCCACGAACAAATGGCAGAACCTGAATCAAGCGTTCGTTAAGATCAGGATTCAGTAAAAAGCCGTTTGCTATCTCTGAATTAGCGCTATCTTCAGGCAACACAAGAATATGTGGTCGGTAATTATTAACACTCATAGCTCCATGTCACCAATGATTAAATTATCAATTAAATCGCCTGTAATCGACAACTCACTAAGCGGCCTAATTAAAGTTGGTTCTAAGTGACTTTTTCGATCAAGAAGGAAAATACTATCGCTAGAGAATTTACGAATTGCCGCTTCATTGTGTGAAGTCACTAGAATTTGACCACTAATTTTGAATGAGCGTCGTAAAGACATTACAAAATGTCCAACCTCTGACAAGGAAAGATAATTATCAGGCTCATCCCAAAAACAAAAAAGTGGTCCATAGTGTTTGTTAGAAGCAACAACAACGGCACAAAGAAAAAAGCATTTCTCTCCGTCAGATAAGTCTTTAAAGTCAACGTTTAAGTATCTCTTATTCTTTTCAAATCTGACCAGCATATTCTTAAAATCTTTGCCGATCAATTCGTTATGAATATCACTGATATCAGGCATTACTGCCTGAAGGTATTTATCAATTTCTTGATAAGCAGCAGGATAGCGGCTGAGTAATCCTGAAAACCACTCACTAAAGTTTGAACCGTCTCGTTTTGGTTCTAAAGTTTCACCATTCGACTCGCCGTTCATCAGGCTGGGAATCGGAGATAAAATCACCATACGTGCCAGCCAAGTTCTGAAAATATGCAATGGATCGGTTTCCGACTGCTCTTGAATCAGAGAAAGAGCGATGAGATGCCAATCTACAGAAAACTGAGCTTCACGATTTCGAGAAGCAAGAGTGACTTGAGATTCTCTTCTGGAGTAAATTGACTCTCCGGCAACTAATAAGTTCTCTTCAAATACTCGCAGTTCTCTAAAACCTTCTGGTAATTCTAGTGCCAGAACATACTTATACAACTTTTCTGCTAACAGCACTTCTATTTCAAAGCGGATGGGAGCAACAGATCTGCCGGGTGAAAAATCTTTAGGCTGGATTAGTTGATTAATTCGATTTGTGCCTCTACCGATGCTCTGGAGTAGCTGTAACACATTAGCGATCATGGATTTACCTACACCATTTCTGCCAATTAAAAGTGTCGATGACGTTCCCTCAAGAGATAATTCAAAATTCTCCAGACATTTAAAATTATTGACGTAGAGCCGTTGGAGCATGACAGATCCGAGTTTTTAAATTTTTTAGGCGGTTCACCTCACCAATGTACACTATCGACAAATCCTAGACTAATTCACATACCTGAATACTGGAGAAAACTTATTACCATGGGTAAATTCAGCATTTGTAACACTCGATTACCCATGAACAATCAAGGATAATAACCTCCCCAGATTCAACAAGATGGTGTAGACTCGACTTGCCTACAAAGACCTAGATCATGAGTGATAGCACCAAACAACGTAAAGCCGACCATATTCGGATCTGTTTAGAAGAAGATGTCCAGTTCCGTGCCAGCAGTGGCCTAGAGAAATACCACTTTACCCATCGCTGCCTCCCCGAAATCGACTACGCCGACTTGGATATCAAAACAACATTCCTGGGAAAATCTTTAGGCGCACCGCTCCTGATATCTTCGATGACTGGCGGCAC
>JAYUSV010000004.1:0-2955 GCA_043755495.1 Synechococcales cyanobacterium | reverse complement strand
ATTTTGAGGTGTGGGAAGGGTTTAGTGGGGAGTATGGGAGCTATGGGGCGCGGACGCAGATTAATTTGAAGGATTTGGGTCAGGCGGAAATCTTCGATCGATTTGTGGCTATTTTTAGCGATCCCCAGTCGTTGAACCCGGAGAAGTATCGGGCGCGGGTGACGCGAGAGGTGGCGGCGGAGTTGGCGAAGCTGTCGCGGTGGTTAGAGGAGCAGGGGTATGAACCGCAGCAGGCGGCGAGTTTTTTGATGCGCTGTATTTTTACGATGTTTGCCGAAGATGTGGAGCTGTTGAAGGGTGAGGTGTTTACTAAGGCGCTGCGCGATCGATGGATTCCTAATCCCCAGACTTTTAAGGTCGAGATTGAAAACCTGTGGCAGACGATGAATACGGGTGGGACTTTTGGGTTTGAGCAGATTTTGCGGTTTAATGGCAGCTTTTTTACGGAGGCGACGGCGTTTGAGTTGCCGAAGGAGCAGTTAGAGGTGCTGTATGCAGCGGCGGCGAAGGATTGGAGCCAGGTGGAACCGGCGATTTTTGGGACTTTGTTGGAGCGGGCGCTGGAGAAGAAGGAGCGGAGCCGGTTGGGGGCGCACTATACGCCTCGATCGTATGTGGAGCGGCTGGTGCGTCCGGTGGTGATGGAGCCGTTGCGCCAGCAGTGGGATGAGGTGGAGCTGGAGGTGCGCAGGCTGTTGGATGTGGGTGCAGGCCAGGAGCCGACGGTGAAGCAGCGGGAGAAGGCGGTGCAAGAGATTGAGGGGTTTTTGGCGGAGTTGCGGCGGGTGAAGGTGTTAGATCCAGCTTGTGGGACGGGGAATTTTTTGTATGTGACGTTGGATTTGTTGAAGGGGTTGGAGCAGGAGGCGCTGACGCGGTTGGTGGATGTGGCGGCTAGTGTGCAGTTGGGTTTTGAGCAGGTTGATCCGTCGCAGTTTTTGGGGATTGAGATTAACCCTCGGGCGGCGGCGATCGCGGAGCTGGTGATTTGGATTGGTTATTTGCAGTGGTATTTTAAGCGCTATGGTAGTGCGGCTTCGCCAGATCCGGTGTTGCAGGCGTTTGGCAATATTGAGTGTCGGGATGCGGTGTTGGCTTATGATGGCCGGGAGCCGGATGTGGATGTGAAGACGGGGGAGGTGAGGACGCGGTGGGGTGGGCGGATGATGAAGCATATGGTGACGGGCGAGAATGTGCCAGATCCTAGCGATCGGGTGGTGATTTATCGTTATTTGAATGCGAGGGCGGCGGAGTGGCCGGAGGCTGATTATATAGTGGCGAATCCACCATTTATTGGAAATAAGCGCATGAGAAATTCTTTGGGTGATGGATATGTTGAGACCTTAAGAGAAATCCAAAGTGAAGTGCCAGAACTTAGTGACTTCGTGATGTATTGGTGGAACCACGCTGGGAAATTAATGCAAAATAACAAAATAAAAAGATTTGGCTTCATCACAACCAATAGTATTTCTAATTCTTTCAATCGAAAGGTATTAGAGAATCATTTATTTGAGGAAAGTCCTATATCTTTGCGGCTTGCAATTCCAGATCATCCATGGATAGATAGCGTTGAAGGAGCAGCAGTGAGAGTGGCTATGACCGTATGCGGAACAGAAAACAGTCTTGGTAAATTACTAACTATTCAAAAAGAAATCTACTTGGATGATGGAGAATCAGCACCTACATTCTCAATAAGACAAGGAAACATATACTCTGACTTGAGTATTGGAGCAAATGTGGTTAACATGACAGCTCTAAAATCAAATTATCGAATGTCTTTCCAGGGAGTGATCCCGTTAGGTGATGGTTTTCGTTTAACTGAAGAAGAGATTAAAGGATTCGGATTTAGTCTTGATAATCTTCCAAATGTAATAAAGCCCTATATGATCGGTCGTGATTTAGTTAAAGAACATAAAAGAAAATGGGTAATCGATTTTCACAAATTAACTAGTGAACAAGCTTCTCGTCAACACGCTTCATTATACCAACGTATCCTTGAGCTAGTAAAACCATCACGCGATCAAAACAATCGAAAATATCGTCGAGATAATTGGTGGCTATTTGGAGAAAACTCTCCCAAATTAAGAGCTTCAATATCCGGATTGAAAAGATTCATTGTAACGCCTGATACTTCGAAATTCAAACCATTTGTGTTTGTTGAATCTACAGTTTTGCCAGACGTACAACTATATTCGGTCGTTTCTGATGATGCTTGGATACTGGGTGTTTTAGAGTCCAGAATACACCAATCCTGGTTAATAGAAATAGCTCCCAGAATGGGCAAAGGAAACGACATACGTTGGAAGCCATCAAAAGTTTTTGATCCATTCCCCTTCCCAGACCCCACACCTGAACAAAAACAAAAAATCCGTGAACTCGGCGATCGATTAGACACCCACCGCAAACAAGTCCAAGCCGCGCACCCCGAAATAACTATTACCGGCATGTACAACCTGCTCGAAAAACTCCGGGCAGGCCAAGAATTTACTGAAGCTGATCGAGCATACAACAACAAAGCCCTAGTTTCCACCCTCCAACAAATCCACGACCAGCTAGACCAAGCCGTCTTTGCCGCCTACGGCTGGCAAGACCTCTGGGCAGCCCAACAAACCGGCACCGACATCAACGAAACCATCCTCGAACGCCTCGTTGCCCTCAACGCCGATCGCGCCGCCGAAGAACGCAACGGCCTGATCCGTTGGCTCCGCCCCGAATACCAAAACCCCAACCAAACCACCGCCACCCAAACCGAAATCATCGACAGCAGCGAAATAGCCGAAACCATAGTTACCCCCGCCGAACAACAAAAATGGCCAACCGCCGCCAAAGCCCAGCTTGCCGCCATCCGCGACCTGTTGCGCACCAGCAGCGGCGAATGGACAGCACTACAAATTGCCAGCCAATTTACCGGGAAAAACACTCAGAAAAAACTCGATGCTATTGGGGAAAACCTCG
>JAYUSV010000003.1:0-8851 GCA_043755495.1 Synechococcales cyanobacterium | reverse complement strand
AGATACTATTTTAAGCAAAAGCAAGCCCTGTCTACTCTTAAATAAATTACTATCTACTAAATTTCAACAATCTCAAAGCAATGAACAACAGCCACTAGTGCCTTAATAATTTCATTAATAGTACGAAGGTTCGACTAAAAACTTCGTACTGTCCAGTTACAAGCACTAGCTGAAATTGACACTCTCAAGGCTGAAGCCGCTGAGCTTTACGCATCCCGCGTTTCCTTGTAAACTAGCTCCATTTGCTCAAACTCAATTAACCGAATTACTCGATCGAAATACTGAAGGCCAATTGAACGAGGAAGAATTGACAGAACTCGATCGTTTGTTAGCCCAAAGCGATCACTTAACCCTGCTCAAAACTCGCGCCAGATACACATTACGATCCTTGCTCAATTTCGCTGCCTCATGAGTGCTTATATTGCTCCAGCGATTGACCCTGACGATAAACATATACTCGGCGATGTTTCGGATCGATTAACCCCGCTATCAAGATATTCCTGCATCTTTGCCATTAAAGCGGTGGGAGCAAATGTATACCCCGGCTGGAAACCTTGGTTACAAACAACTCTAAATCTGGATCGGGGACTTGGTGGCGCACTGCTTGCGCGATCGACTCTGCCCCCACTAAATCCTTAGCCAAAGCAAACACCGTTGGTCCCGAACCCGACATCATTACCCCCAAGTTATCAGTCTGCTCAAAAGCTGCTTTTAGTTCTGCGACCAAAGGATATTCTGGTAACACTACCTTCTCTAGGTCGTTATAGAGTAACTTACCAATTGTAGTGACATCTTGATGCTCGATCGCCTTAATTAACTTAACCTGATGAATAGCCTTTGATTTTGCGACCAACTCATCACCCACAGCATAGCTATCACCAAACTGCTGGCGATAAGCTCCATAAGCCCAAGGAGTCGAAACACTCAGACTGCGATACTTGCCTAGAACGACCACTCCCTGCTGCAACGGCGAGATGTTGGTGATTTCCTCGCCCCGACCGGTGGCGATCGCCGTGCCGCCGCTAATACAAAACGGCACATCCGAACCTAGCTGCGCCCCGATCGACTGCAACTCTGCTACCGTCAGACCCAAATTCCACAGCAAATTCAACCCCACCAACACCGCCGCCGCATTACCAGAACCACCGGCTAACCCGGCTGCCATCGGAATGCGTTTCTGCAAAGTAATCTCTACTCCCTCCGACCGCCCACAATGTTGACGAAGCAACGCCGCCGCCCGGTAGGCCAAATTAGTCTCATCTTGAGGTACCTCAGCCACATCACAGTGCAAAATAATGCGATCATCTACAGCATCTTTCACCTCCACCAAATCGGCCAACTCCACCGACTGCATCACCATCGCCAACTCATGAAAGTTGTCTGGGCGCAGACCCAAGATCTCTAGATGTAAATTAATTTTGGCTGGAGCCAGAAGTTGATAGACAGTCATAGTTTCAAGTTGTTTGACAGGTAGCTGTTTATTATATCTTCAATGGATCTTCTCTTCTGGTAGTCTGATCCACGAAGTTTAGACAGATTGCTGGCTTATAATTCATTCAAGAACTCTCTCACATAAACCAATGACCAAGATCCTGGTACCCATTATTCTCGCTGGTGGCAAAGGCGAACGCTTCTGGCCACTGAGTCGTAAACACCGCCCCAAACAGTTTTTATCTTTGGATGGCACGGGAGTCAGCCTGTTACAGGGCACCGCCCAAAGATTATTAACCATTGCTGGCGGCTGGGAAAACGTTTGGGTCATTACCTCGGCGCAGTTGGAGCAAGGAGTCAAAGATCAGCTCCCGGAACTGCCTGTGGCTAACTTACTGGTAGAGCCAGAAGGCCGGGATACCGCAGCAGCCGTGGCTTGGGCGACTTTGATGGTGGCGGCGCGCTATGGCAACCAGGCCACCGTGGGATTTTTTCCGGCAGATCATTACATTGCTGACCCGCTAGAATTCGATCGAACCCTTACTTCTGCGGCGGCTGTAGCTAGCAAAACCCCCTCGATCGTCACTTTGGGCATTGCCCCCGATTTTGCCGCGACGGGCTATGGTTACATTCAAGAAGGCGAAAAGGCCGGGGACTTTTTGGGACATCAGGCATTTAAAGTCAGCCGGTTTACCGAAAAACCCGATCAAGAGAAAGCCGAAGAATTTATCAAGTTGGGTAACTACACTTGGAACAGTGGCATGTTTATTTTCACAGCCCAGACCTTGTTAGACCAAATGAAAATCCATGCCCCAGAGATTATGGAGCCTTTAGCAGCGCACGGGATTGAAGCTTACCCTACTTTACCAAAGCAGAGCGTGGACTATGCCCTAATGGAAAAAACCGATCTGGCTTATGTGTTGCCAGTAAGTTTTGGCTGGGATGACTTAGGAGATTGGAATGCGATCGAGCGCCTCTTAAAAGGTGACGAAGCCCATAACCCTAACGTGGAACTAGCTCAGCACATTGGACTAGATACTGCCGGAGCAATTTTGTATTCTAGTAGTAGTGACGATGTGATTGTGACGATCGGCCTCGATAATGTGGTGGTGGTACGAGATGGCAATGTGACTTTGGTGGTTGATAAAAGCCGGACTCAGGAAATCAAAGGAGTTCTAAACAAAATCAAAGAAAACGCCGATTGGGAGCATCTACTCTAAGTCTATGGCTGATCTAAGCAGATCAACCAATGTTTGCTGATCTTTCAACATCATTAATACATAAAGTGGTTAGTAAATTCAGTAGATCGTCTGCGGTAAAAGGCTTGGCTAAAAAGGCTTTTACCCCTTCATTCATGGTGCGAGTGATCGCGTCATTAGTAGCTAAGCCACTCATAGCAATGATTTTTACCTGAGAATTGAGCTTGCGCAAAGTGCGAATAGTGGTAGCCGAATCTAACGATGGCATCATCATATCGAGTAATATCACGCTAATTTCATACTTGTGCTCGGCATATAGGGCGATCGCCTCGATGCCATCACTGGCAGTAATCACTCGATAGCCGTGGACTTCTAGAGTGACTTGGGTAATTTCTCGGACTGCGACTTCATCATCTACTACCAAAATCAATTCACTCTGCCCCTTAGGTAGCTGAGGGATCATAAATGCTGTGTTGGTATTAACAGCGTTTGATTCTACAGCAACAATATCTATTACTGGTAAAAAGACCTTGAATCGGGTACCGACTCCGACCTCGCTCAAAACATCAATAAAACCACGATGACTTTTGATAATCCCCATGGCCGTTGATAGTCCTAATCCGGTACCTTTACCGATGTCTTTGGTAGTAAAAAAAGGATCGAAGATGTTACCTAGAATTTTTGGCTGTATTCCCATCCCTGTATCGGTAACCGTTACCACTAAGTAAGAGCCAGCTTGAGCATCTAAATGCATGTGAGCATAGTTTTGATCTATTACTATATTTTCGCCAATGATCGATAGCTTGCCCCCACTGGGCATAGCATCACGAGCATTTACACAGAGATTCATAAATACCTGATGTAACAGCGTGGCATCGGCAGCAATTAGCCATAGATCGGGAGGAAGATCGATCGATAGCTCAATATTTTTCGGGAAGGTTTGCTGGATTATTTTTTGAATCTCTAGTAATAAATTACTAACTTGGGTATTGGTAGGCTTGCCCTCTACGCCACTAGCAAAAGAGAGAATTTGTTTGACCAAATCGGCACCGCGATGGGCACTTTGATCTAATATTTGCAACAAACGCTGAGTCTGGTTATCCAGGTTCGGAAACTTCAGGGGCAGCAATTGGGCTACGCCAATAATTGGAGTCAACATGTTATTTAAGTCATGGGCAATGCCGCTGGCTAATGTGCCCAGACTTTCTAAGCGTTCGGTGCGACGCAAAATGGTTTCAGTAGATTTGCGGTTGGTGATATCTTCGGCAAACCCCACCGATCGATAAGCTTGGCCATGGTGATCTTTAATCGGAAAACCTCGATCGCGGATCCAGCGCAATGATCCATCAGGGCGCACAATCCGATATTCTTCATCGTATTTACCCAGCAGAGACTGCTCAAAAAATTTAGCCTGAATTCGCAATTGATCGTCTAGATGAATTGCCTCGATCCATTCCATAAAATTGGCGTACAAACTCTCGCAAGAATTCCCCCAGATGTTTTCATAAGCAGGGCTAACATAGAGAATTCGCATAGCATGGGGATCAGCCATCCAAAAAACGCTTTCGGTAATGTTTTCGGCTAACTGACGAAAGCGCTCTTCACTTTCTCGGAGGGCTTGCTCTGCCCACAGTCTTTGCTCCCGCTCTTTGGCTTCTCGCAGCTCTCGCTCTACTGCTGGCACCAACCGGGTGAGATTGTCTTTGAGTAAATAGTCGTGGGCACCAGCTCGCATGGCTGCTACTGCGGCTTCTTCGCCGATCGTCCCCGAGACAATAATAAACGGGATATCTTGCTGCTGCTGAAGCAACTTCAGGGCTTCGGGAGCACTGAAGTTGGGCAAAGTATAGTCGGCGATAACTATATCCCAGGCTTGTCGATCGAGCGCGGCCTGCATTTCTGCTGCGTTCTCTACCCTGACATGATCTGGGGTGTAGCCACCATGTCGGAGTTCTCGAAGAAGCAAAAGCAGATCATCTTCTGAATCCTCGACAATTAAAATGCGCAGGAGAAGGTTCATTTTACTATTTGACTTTTTACTAGTTTGACTTTGGCTCCTAAACAGGTGGAGGTTCATTCATTAACAGCCAATACATTCCCAACTGCCTAATTGCCTCGGAAAACTGGACAAAATCTACTGGTTTACGGATGTAACTATTACAGCCTAGGCTATAACTATTAATTAGATCGCCTTCTTCACTAGAGGTGGTCAAGACCACCACCGGCAAAAACTTGGTGCGATCATCTGCTCGTAAACGGCGCAAAACTTCTAGACCATCAACGCGCGGCAATTTAAGATCTAGCAATACCACTGATGGTTTGTTACTAATATCTCGCCCCTCATACATGCCCGTACCAAAAACATACTCTAGGGCTTCTACACCATCATGAGCAACCACAATCTCGTTGCCAATATGATGACGCTTGAGCGCTCTAATTGCCAATGCTTCATCATCAGGATTATCCTCTACCAGCAGAATGATTTTGTGGTTTTTGTCTTCCTTCATATGACCGCCTCGATCATTGATAACGTGAAATAAAATGTTGCTCCTTGGTCTAAAGACCCTTCGGCCCACAGTTCTCCACCATGTCGATGGATAATACGCTGCACCGTAGCCAACCCAATGCCGTTGCCGGGGAACTCGGTCACGCTATGCAGTCGCTGGAAAGGAGAAAACAATTTGTCAGCATAGGCCATATCGAAGCCTACACCATCATCGCGCACAAAGTAAGTATAAGTACTAATATTTTCGGCTGTTTCGGCTGTTAACAAACCAAACTCAATTTTGGCCTGTGGTCTTTTGGCTGTAAACTTCCAGGCATTATTGAGCAAGTTCTCTAAGACGACTTGCAGCAAACGAGTATCTCCTTGAGCCACTAAGCCAGTCTGAATGTTGAATTCGACCTGCCGCTCTGGATGGGATTGTTGTAAAACATTGCAGGTATGACTGGCTAATCTACTCAGATCGACAGATTCTCGGCGCATGTCACTGCGAATCACCCGCGATAAGGTCAACAAATCATCAATAAGCTGCCCCATTTTTTGGGTGGCGGTGCGAATCCGCCGCAAATGATCGTGGCCAGATTCATCCAACTGGTCTAGGCAGTCTTCGATCAACGCCTGACTGAAACCGTCAATGCTGCGCAGAGGAGCACGTAGATCATGTGATACCGAATAGCTGAAGGTTTCTAGCTCTTTATTTACCGCTTTTAGTTCAATGATGGCTTGCTGTAGAACCACGTTCAGGCTGACAGCGCGCTGTTCGGCTTGCTGACGTTCTACAATTTCGGCCTGCAAATTAGCCAACAGCTCGGCGTGATGCAGCGCAACTCCCAAATGGCTGGCAATTTGACTAACAAACTTAATCTCGGTTTCTTGCCATTGGCGCGGCGCAGAACACTGATGTATACAGAGCAAGCCCCATAAGTTGTCACCCTGCAACAAGGGCACTACTAAGTTAGCCCGCACTTGAAATTGAGACAAAATTTTGATGTGGCAGTCACTCAAGCCAGCGTTTTCGATATCAGCGACGCTTTGGACTCTACCAACTTGGTAATGCACGGCAAACTGGTCACCAAAGCAGTGATCGTGAATTTTTTGCTCCATGGCTGAAGAGAATGCGGGATCAACGTCTTCTGAGACAAATTCGCCATCGTTCCAGCCGGATGCAGGATCGAAGCGAAACATCCCCACCCGATCGGCCTGCAATAATTCCCGAACTTCGATGGCGGTATCACGAAAAATGGTGGAGAGTTCTATGGGCGATCGCAGCCGCATAACCACGTCAAATAGGGCTTTTTGTCGATCAAGTTGAAAGTTTGCCCGACTAATTTCTTGTTCTAAAGGCTGAGTTTCGTTGGCCAGGATCTGTTGAAGCTGGGCAAGGGCAACTTCATTTGGGCAAACATCGCGTAGTTTCGCCAATAACTCTGGAGTCATAATCTTGGTTAATTGGGAATCAAATTTGGAGCTTTAAGGCTCAATCATAGAGCTTTCCCCAAAAATAAGGTCGAATTGATCACAGTTAGTCACATTATTACTGGGCTGCAACTGTTGTTTACAATAGAGGGCATGAACTTAATAATGGTGTTGCGGTGGCCTACAGCGATTTTACGGGTAGAAACTTAAAGCGGGACAAAAACTTCACAGATAGCATTGAAAGACCCTCGTCTCCCGCCTTGGGAGACGAGGGTCTTTCATGTGTCCCGCGTTAAATTGCTATCTGAATCTTTTTCTCCAACTCATTAAACCTTTGCTCCATCAAGACAAACTTATCATCTGGTTTACCAAAAAATTCACGAATAATGATTTTTAGTTCTTCTTCTGCGGGAGTCGTACTGTTTGCCAAAACTTCACTGTGCATTCACAGTAACCCATTTCAACAAAACTTGGCAAAAAGAAGTTAATAATAGGTGCGACCGCGCCATTCTTTGGGTGAATTTTGAGATGAAAGCCAAATTCGATACCAGGCAGCAGGATCAGCCAAAGGTGAAAACCAAAAAGTCCAAGACATCTGGGTATCTGGGGCAGCTTCATAAGTCGGCAAAATAGCCAGCAACAAAGCCCAACGGATCAGTAATAATCCACCATTTAAACTCAGCAGTGCTTCGATCACAAGAGATCGATCGCCCAACCCCCAAGCAATCACTGCCACCAGCATCACCAATAAAGGCAAACCCTGAGTTGCCCCCAACAACCACAAATCTCCCCAGATCTGCCCAGGAGTACTGGCATCCTTTAAATCTAGCGATCGACCCCACTCCCGCCAAGTCTCGGCCATCCCGATATACATCCGCACCTTAATCACCTGTGAGCCATCCCAAAACCCCACTTTGTAGCCCGCTGCCGCAATCTTGCGTGCCAAAGTCACATCATCACAAAAAGAATTAGCAGCGCTAGTGTAGCCATCAATTTTTTCTAAGACCGATCGACGACACAAAAAACACTGGCCATTAGCCATCACCCGACTAGGTGAACTATTAAGCTCACCCGCCGCCCCAAACCGATAGATCAAAGTCATCAACAAAGCAGGCTGCAACCACCATTCTCCGGCCTGCGCCAAAATAAATTTGGGGGATAAAGAAACCAAATCGTACCCAGCTTCCTCAGCTTCAGTCACCAGCCCCGCAATCAAACCAGCCTGGGGCTGAGTATCGGCATCAATCCCCAAAATCCAGCGTCCTTTGCCCGCTAAGAAACCATTGTGCAAAGCCCAAGGCCTGCCCACCCAGCCGGTGGGCAACGGTGGATCGGTGATGTGGCGTAAGCGAGGATCGGTGAGGCTGTATTGATCGACCAATTCTAAAGTGCCATCCTGAGAACGACTATCTACCACGATCGCCTCTTTTAATTCATAACTTTGCAGCTTCAAGCCTTCTAAACAGGGGGTGAGTCGATCGACTTCATTTAAAGTCGGCACCACTACCGTCACTGCCCCCAACAAATCGGGAGTACTTACCCGAGGCTGTACCGGTGGCCGCCGAAAAGGCCCCCGAATTAGACGAGTTAGCAACAGCAGTGCTGCTGGAGCCTGCAAAATCAACAGAAAGATAGCAACAAAATTAGGAGCAGCAGAGAGATTCAAAGTAATTTAATTTCAGTCAGGTTGGCCAATAGACATCATACGACACCCAGCATAAATGGGCAGCCCAAAACAACAGTAGCGAGCAACAATCAGGCTAGGATGTTGACACCAATTCGATCGATCTCTCTCGATCAATGATTTAATCAACAAGTCCAGCACGACTCTCCCATCCCGATGGATAACAATAAACCCACAGTCTGCTTCACCCTGGGCACCAGACCAGAAGCGATCAAACTGGCTCCAGTCATCAAAACCTGCCAAAAATCCACCAAATTTCGTACCCAGGTAGTCCTCACTGGCCAACACCGAGAAATGGTCACTCAGGTGATGGAGATTTTTGATCTGCAAGCCGATGTGGATTTGGACATCATGCAGTCTCAGCAGACCCTCACAGACATTACTCAACGCTGCTTACAAGGACTAGAAAAACTTTTCAAAGAATCCAAACCCAGCCTAGTAGTTGTCCAAGGTGATACCACCACTGCCTTTGCTGCTGCCTTGGCTGCCTTTTATCAGCAGATATCGATCGGGCATGTAGAAGCCGGTCTACGCACCGATAACCTCTTTGACCCTTACCCCGAAGAAGCCAACCGGCGGCTGATTTCGCAGATTGCCCAACTGCACTTTGCCCCCACC
>JAYUSV010000002.1:0-2958 GCA_043755495.1 Synechococcales cyanobacterium | reverse complement strand
TTCCCATCATGACCTACGGCCAAGCCCCCGATGTCAGCCGTAAAGAATGGAAACTCAAAGTCTGGGGATTAGTGCCTCAACCGCTAATTTTCACTTGGGACGACGTAATGAACTTGCCCCAACAAGAATTCACCGCCGATTTTCATTGCGTTACTCGTTGGTCGAAGCTAGATGTGACCTGGAAAGGTTTTAAAGTAGTGGACTTGATGAAACTAATTGGCGACTTAGACCCCAGCGCCGTTCATGTGATGGAGCATTGTTCTGGTGGCTACAATACCAACTTGCCCTTAGTAGATTTTTTACATCCTGATAACTTTTTTGCCTACGAGCTAAATGGCGAACCATTGCCCCGCGAACATGGTGGACCCATGCGTACTGTGGTACCTCATCTATACGCTTGGAAAAGCGCTAAGTGGATTAATGGGATAGAATTCTTGCCCAAAGAAGAATCAGGATTTTGGGAGCGCAACGGCTATCATGGCCGGGGTGAACCTTGGACGGAGGAGCGGTATAGTTAATGTTTAGAGTAGTTTTTAAAGATTTTGACCAAAGCTTCGATCGATGGACTGACGCTCTGGATGCTGGTAATCAGCTCAAACCCAAGTGTCGCAGCTTGCTGAACGATATCCGCATCAGCGAGAATGGTCAGGTGATTTGGGTTTATAGTCGATCGCATGTACATCCGATGTATATGGGACTGGGGACTTATGATCGATTAGTAAAGCTGTTTGTCAAAGAGCACAACACATCAGAAGCTGATGAAATAATTTAGGAAAAAATTGAAAGAAATGGAACAAGTAATCCCAGAAATGAAGTATGGCGAACGGGAAATCGAAGATGGTCAACTCACCACTTTCCCTAATCCCCGCCCTGGCCGTAAGTACGATGTAAATATCACTTTGCCCGAATTTACCTGTAAGTGCCCTTTTTCGGGCTACCCAGACTTTGGTACTATCCACGTCACTTACTCCCCTGATCAGAAGGTGGTGGAGCTAAAGGCGCTAAAGTTGTACATCAACAGTTACCGCGATCGATATATTTCTCATGAAGAATCGGCTAACCAAATTCTTGATGACTTGGTAACAGCTATGAATCCATTATTTATTACCGTAAAAGCCGATTACACTCCTCGTGGCAATGTGCATACGGTAGTGGAAGTTTCACATCAACAAGCTTAAAGTTCATTTATCCTTAAACTCCAAAAGCAAAACCCGCATCTATAACTGATGCGGGTTCTGTTTAAAAATTCAGATTAGAAGCAAATCTAGCCGTTAGAACGAATCATTACCGGAGTTGAACGAGCCAACATTAACCAGGTGTTTTCTTCAGAAACATAGCCAATTTCGACTAAGTACTTGCGATCAGCGCGGGGCACTGGTAGGTGCAAGTCCCAAGCCAACTCATCGCACTCAAACTCTTGGAAATTGCTCGGTAGGTGAGTGGTGATGTCGGTATCAGTTACATCATACATGCGTACCGCTAACTTGCGGCCACCTTGCTGACGGAGCTGACGCTTCAGTTTCACGGGGACATCCCAATGAACATAAGCCTGAGCAGGATTTGGTGAAACTAAAGTAATTTGACCTTCTGGTTGCAGCAGACCACTTGCTTCAGGGGGATTTTCGCCAGTGACGAAAGACTTAGCTGCGGCACCTGCGCCTACAGCCACACCAGCCGCTGCGGCTGCACCACCCACAACTGCGGCTCCACCGCCTTGGACAGCATCTACGGCCTTATCTTTTAATTCGCCGATCGCGTCGAAGGGATTAAAGCCACCCGATCTTTCAGGAATTTCGGGGATTTCTGGCAACGCCACAGGCTCTGACAACATAGAGTCATCAAACGGATCAGGAGTTGGCAAATTTAAGTCGCCAGGTTTGCGATTTAGCGCCGAGATTTCGGTTTCATAGCTAGAGTCTTCTAGGCTTAATTCACCAGATTGATCATCGTTATTGCCCCACAGGGACTGAGCACCAGTGCCAACCGCAGCGGCGGTACCGCCCACTACAGCAGCTCCACCAGCAATCGCTGCGCCGCCAATGTTTTTACCACCGTCAACGACATCGCCAACTTTGTCTTTGATGCCTTGGCCAATACCGCCCAGGCTAAATCCAGCGTCATCATCAGCTTTGGCTTTAGCCTCGTCAGCTTTGTTGCCAAACAGGCCACCAGCCATTGCCGCACCGCCAGCTACCGCTGCGCCACCGGCTATAGCAGTACCTTTTAACAAGTCGCCAGCTTTGTCACCCAAGCCACCCAACGGGTTGCCGACATCGGGAACTAGACCTTGAACGCCAGAGACCGCTTTGTTAGTGCCAGAAGCGATCGAGTCACCCAAGTCACCAGCTTTGTTTTTCAAACCTTCGATTGGGTTGCCCAGGTTCAAATCTGGAGTCAGATCGTTCGCTTTTTGCTTCAGACCTTCTAAGGGGTTGCCGATATCGATTTTAGGCAACTCACCACTCAAATCGCCGCTCAGGCTGGCCGATTTATCTACGGCACCTTTGCCCAAGCCGCCAGCTAATGCTGCGCCGCCCGCTAGAGCTGCACCACCAGCCAATGCTGCGCCTTTCAATAGGTCGCCAGCTTGATCTTTGGCTACTACTGCTGCACCACCGATAGCTGCGCTTGCATCTCCGGTGATCGCGGTACCAGTTTTTGTTACCACATTAGTCGGCAGACTCAAATCACCAGACAGCGGGATGCCACTATTTTGACTATCTCTGTTGTTGGTAAAACCGGTCGTACCAGTAGTGAAATCAGTGGTACCAGTGGGTTTAACATCATTTTCAGAATATAAGGGGTTTAACCGCTTAGGCTCTTGGGAAACAGTTTCTTTTTTCTTGCCACCTGCTAAAGCCCACCAGCCTAAACCGGCTGCACCTAAGCCAAGGGGAATTAACCACCAAAGCGGACTACCACCTTTATCGGCTTCGCCAGTAGCGGTCGCTCCTGCGG
>JAYUSV010000001.1:0-8895 GCA_043755495.1 Synechococcales cyanobacterium | reverse complement strand
GCTTAATTGCTGTGGTATAAGCAGCATCTGGCAAAGAAACGTATCTAGCCTGGGTTGCAAACTGAGAACCATTCTTTAAGAAGAAGCTAACAAACTCTTTGATTTGTGGCTTAGCAGCAGCAGTAGCATTAACGTAGATGAACAAAGGACGAGAAAGAGGACTGTATTTACCATTCTTAACCGTCTCGACAGAAGGACTCACTCCACCCACTTTAATTGCTTTGAGCTTAGACTTATTTGCTTCGTAGTAAGCCATGCCAAAGTATCCTAGGCCACCCTTTTCTTTGCTCACACCGCTCACCAAAACGTTGTCATCTTCACTGGCAGTGTAATCAGTACGACTAGATTTAGACTTACCATTGACAGCTTCAGTAAAGTAATCAAATGTACCAGAAGATGTACCCGCGCCATACAGTTTTAGGGGTAGATTAGGGAAACGAGAGTTGACCTGATTCCAATTAGTAATCTTACCCTGAGCAGCAGGCTCCCAAATCTTCTTTAACTGCTCAACCGACATAGTGTTTGCCCAAGTATTTTCTGGATTAACCACTACGGTCAAGGCATCGAAGGCAACTGGCAGCTCAATATATCTGATCCCTTTAGCGCGGCAAGCATCGACTTCCTTTTGCAGGATTGGTCGGGAAGCACCAGATATATCAATTTGGCCACTACAGAATTTCTTGAATCCGCCACCGGTTCCCGAAACACCAACAGTTACTTTGATGGCTCCAGCCTTACTCTTTTGAAATTCTTCTGCAGCAACTTCCGAAAGAGGAAATACAGTGCTAGAACCATCAACTTTAATGGTTGTTGAACTCTGCGAGTTGGTAGCTACTGGAGATACCAACAGCCCAGACGCGACGACGGCGCTGCTGGCCAACAGGCTAGAGATAATGTGGAATCTTTTTTTGGCTGAGAACATTGCTTTGGTAGTTTTTAATCTTAGTGTAAATTCACGCTCACGCCTGATCTTCATCGATCAAGATTAATTTTTATTAAAGCGTTAATTAAGATTGAGTTAGCTAATAGTTAACTGATGGTTAAGACCAAATTGTTTAGATGTATTTATTACAATGTGGCGCTTTTCGTCTATCATTATCATGCCATTTTGCTGAAACCTTTGGAGCATTCGAGTTATTGTAACTCTTGTAGTGCCAATGGTACTAGCCAAGTGTTGGTGAGTAAACCGGACTTTTAATCTGGTGCCATCAGTGACCGGCTCTCCAATTTCTTTAGATAGCAACTCCAAGAAACGATATAGTTTCTCGCTGATATGCCGACTGCACAATATGGAATGAATTGCTTCCGATTGCTGGAGGCGCATATCTAGACCACGCATCACTAAGCGGCTCAGATCAAAATACTGCTCTATTTCAGCAACGCTAAACCGAATTAAGCTGACATTGGATAGTGCAACTCCATGATATGGCTCTACTGAAGTGAGTGGTAGGCCAAAAGGCATATGAGGAGAAATAATTCCTAGCAAAATATCATTGCCTTCGGAGTCAAAGCTAGACAACTGGACAATGCCTTGCTGCACAAAGAAGATATCTCGATCGAGCATGGGGATGCTTTTACCTTTGTGGTAAATCAGGACTGTTTTTTGCTTGTATATTTCTTCCAAAGAAATAGTTGCGCGTGGCACTGCGTTTGAGCTAGGACGGTCTAAGACTTGTAACATAAGTACCTACAGACTCGGAAACATTGCCTCCCAGCATAGAGACTAAATATAAAGAAAACGTAATGATTAGGTTAGGGTTTGGTTAACTTGAATACAAAAACCTCAAATAATCTCCCAACAGGCTTTGCTAGTCGTAAAAAAACCCTCAGATGCTGAGGGTAAAAAAGTTTGCAGGTAGATTCAATTACATCAACAAACTTAGAATTTGAAGGTAGTCCGGACTGTACCGACAAACTCACTGCCTCTACTAGCTGCACCAGGGGCACTTTCTGGATTAGTAATTAACAATACTCCTGGAGTGATATCGAGATTATCGCTAACCTTGATTTTGTACAGAGTTTCTAGGTGCAGAGTCGTATCTGGGTTGTTACGATTACGGTTCCCAGCAACACTTGATGAAATACTGGTAACTCTGGGTGGTATACCAACAATAAACCCTAGAACGTTGCCCTTAGCGCCAACATCACTAAAAGCAGCACTGATCGAACCATTGAAAATGTCGGCATTACCACTACTAGAGCCACCCGACTCTATACTAGCGTTAGTCAAACCTACCCAGCCAGAAAGCGTAAATCCTGGAGACAATTTGGAGCTGGCCAAGAAGTTGTAATGGTTTGCCACGGTGGGTGCACCATTAAAAGGATTGTTAGCAAAGGCACTACCTGTACTACCAGATACATTATTCCCATTATTGTGATATGAACGGGAGTAAACTAAACCCAGATCTAGGTCAGGAGAAGGCTGATAGCGCAACTGAGCAATTCCAGCATAGTTTCCACCCAGTACTCCACTGTTAACGCCGGGATCGTTGGCAGAAGTTGCGACGTTACCAGTGTTAGCACCATTTGGTATTGCATAGCCAAGGCCAAGACTGAACTCGGGGCTAAGTCTAAAATCAGCGGTAGCTGCGGCACCATCATTACTTTGGCGGTAAACGGGATTATAACGGCCAAAACGGCTAATAGCACCTGAGCCAGAACTTGTTAACTGCGGGTTGAAAGTATACAAGTTTTCGTTGAACTCACTACCGACTGTTTCTACAATCAGCCTAGAGCCGTTAAAAATTGGGAGAGTGTACTGTAACAAAGAGACACTTGTAGTATTTCCACTTCCACCAGAATCATTTCCATCAAAGCCTAAACGAGTGGTGTTGGTACCGGTTCCACCGGCAGCATTAAGAGAAGTAAGGTTGCGAGATTGCAGACGAGTGCGCAATCTATCTTTGCCACTAAAAGTGGTGTCCAGGTTTATCCGCACTCGATCGGCAAAAGTTAACCCACCACTGTTAGTATCCCCAGTTCCTGTTTGGCTACTATTGCCAGTGAGCGCCACAATAACCTCTCCAGCTAGTTTGGTCGTAGTCGAAAAACTGCTGGCTTTTTGGATGGAGGCAACTTTCTTTTCGACGGTTTCTAAGCGGTTACCCAAGTAGCTAACTTCATTAGAGAACTGATCAACGACATCTCTGAGCTGAGCCAACTCGCTGGCAGGAATTGCATTAGGGTCTTGGGCTAACTTGACTTCAGTGGATGTCAAACAAACCACAATGTTGTTGGCAAAGTCGGCGCGGGAGATGGCTGAATCAATATTGGCGATACCGCACTTGTGGCGCTCATTGAAAGACTTGAGAAACTGGACGCTACTATCAGACAACTCTAATGAGCCAGTTTTGGAGGGTTGTGAGTCATTATTCTTAACCTCAGTATTGACAACCTTAGTATCAGTTGCTGGGGTTATGATGGTGGCATTTTGCACAACTGCATCTTGAGAAGGGCTTTGAGACTGAGCAAAAGCCGGGGTAGCAGCACAAAAGACGGTGATGGTCAAAACAGACCAAGAAAACATTCCAGCCTTAAATTTCAGCATATGCTGCATTGTCCTCACACCTAACGTGTATTTTTGTTTTGAGATTTAATCTAGGCATGATTTTACTTAACGAAACTAAAAAATCCGTGTAAACTGCTATACCAAAAATCCAGATCGAGGTTTTGGGGTTGTAAACGTTTAAATATTTTGTCATGAAAAATACTGGAGGTCTAGAAGTGTGCCTTCTAGACCTCCTTTGATCAAAGTTATTGTTGAAAACTAAGGAATGGGGTTAAAGTCGTAACCATAACTCGATCGATTGCCCTTGGTGATTTTTACTAATTGCGCAGGCACATTGCGATCGCCGGAAGGCAAAAATGCAATACTGCGGGATGCCCCCTGCGCCATAAAGCCAGCGCTAGTCAAGGCTTTTTGTACACCTTGACGTGTCGGATCAATCCCCAGAGCTACTTTTAGAGCTTGGGTGGCATCGTAAGCAGTGGCTGTGCGCCAATTAACATCACCACCCCATAGACGACGAGATCGCTTGGCAAAATTTTCTGAGCCAGCTCCTAAAACATGCCAAGGAACTGCTAGCACCATATTTTGCCCCTGTTCACGAGTGATATCTAGTGTTTTAGAGGTGTACACATCATCTCCGCCCAAAAGGGGCAAGGCATTTTTATTAGACTGGACTACCTGATAGGCTCGATCGAGGGCGCTGCTGTCACTAGCTAGCATAATAACTTCTGCCCCTTGCTCTCGTGCTTTCGCCAAACTCTGATCCCCATTGAAGCTAGAGCTTGCCAAATCAAACTCTGCTACAATTTTCCCGCCTTGACTAGCAACGGCTGCACTAAATTCTCCTTTTAAAGACTTGCTATATTCACTTTCTGAATTAAAGTAAACTACTGCTTTTTTGCGGCGCAGGCTACTGATCATATAGTTACTCAAAGCTTTTGCTGCCATTGAATCACTAGGGACAGTTCGCAGTAGATAAGGACTTTTATTAGAAATCTGCACTGCGGAACTAACCGGTGAAATGGCAACTAAGTTACCTTGAGTATAAATATCGGCTACGCCTAAAGTTACACCGCTGGCATAGTGCCCAACAACACCTAAAATATCTGTATGCTCGGCTAAGCTTTGAGCAACTTGTCTTGCGGTGGCTAGATTATTGCCATCATTGACGATCATCACCATTAACATGCGACCATTGATTCCCCCGCTACTATTGATTTCTTGTTGAGCTTGGGCGACACCACGTAATACCTCCTGAGACCCATTCATGTCTCCATTCCCGGGGATAGTAATTGCAATCTTTACCGGGTTTCGAGTTACTGCCTTTGCATTGTTACTATAAATCAAAGCTTCTGGATCATTGGGCTTTTGCTGCAACGACTTTTCAAATTTGGCTTGAGCCACTGAGTAATTACCAGTCTGATAAGCTTCTAAGCCAGCACTTTTATCTGGAGTACCATCTTGTAAAAAGAAAGCTGTTTTTCCTTCACTATGGGGTTCGCTACTGGTAATTGAAGAAGAAGACTGACTAGCACTTGTAAATATCGACTTGGCTCCAAGCCCCAAACCACTGAGTAGTAAAATGCCTAGGATATATACGATGGGCGGTAGAGACTGTTTATGGTTCTGGCTGTTAGATTTCATAATTTGTTTCCTAATATTAACTATTGACAGTATTGTTAATTGTGATTTTTCTATTTCGAGCTGAAATCCCCAATTCTCATGGTTAAATCTATCTGTTAACAACGGAGCCTAGCTTGTTTAATCGTTTTTTCACTTCCTCATTCAGCATTGTTTCTTCAATCTGTCCTTGAATTCTTTCGGCAGGATTTTCAGCTAGTTCTTGATAGGCATTGGCATATACATTGCGGTTCTCGATCGCTGCTTGAGCCTCTTGAAATTGATTGCGAGCAGAATCGATTTCTAAATCACTATTGAGGCTAGTGATTACTGCCAGGGCTTCATTCACTTCGGCCAATGACTGTAAATTTTGCATTTGAATCTGGAAAGACCCTAATTTATTGCGCTCTCTATCTAGTTTTCTTTTTAAGGCTTCTACTGCTTCTTCAGCCTTTTGTACTTGACTAGCTAGCACTGGCAGAATCCTTTCTATTTCGATCGCTCTTCCCATCATGGACTGAGCATGATTTTCTTGTCCTTGTTGGAGTGCTTGAGCCGCCTGATTTTCTAGGTTCTGAGCGTAAGACAGTTTGCCTTCATACTGCTGTTTGACTCGTTCATAAGCAGCTACAGCTTTAGCTACAGAGTCGGTGAGTTGGGCGATCGAAGATTGCATACTGCGAATAGATTCTTGAGCAACTTCTACAGCTATTTTTCCTCCTTGAGCCACGGGCTTTCCCCAAGCCCAATTCCAGCTAGCGGTGATCACTCTGCCTGCGCGATCGCCCATTACCCAATAGACTATTGATTTCATGGTGATTCCTTATTTATTCTGATTGTTTATCAATATCTCAGAATTTTTAGCTCAGGGTGGCTCATTCTATGGCTCATTGAGATAGTCAGCCACCTCACCATAAGGCCAACACTCCTTCTAAAAATTAAATAGTAATTTAGATATAACTTATCACTTGATGGGTGATGGCGTTCCGTACATTCGGTACATGGCCACAATTTCTGCCACCACTTGTTCGATCGACATCCCATCAGTAACAATTTCGGTGGCAGTGGCGGCTTTTTTCAGTGGGGCAATAGCTCTGGTACTATCTAGCCGATCACGTTCGGCAATTGAGGCTCCTAGTTCGGCCAAACTAATATCAATATCACCATTTGCATGCAGATCACTAAGCCTTCTTCTGGCTCGTTCGCCGACGGTAGCCGTCAAAAATATTTTCACTCCAGCATCAGGGAAAACATAGGTACACATATCTCGCCCTTCGGCAACGATGCCACCGTTGCGCCCGATCGACTGTTGTTGCTGGACTAAAGCTGTACGCACAGCCCCAAGAGCAGCGATCGCCGAGACTTTGCTAGTGACTTCTAAGCTACGGATTTCGGTGCTGATATCTTGGCCGTTGATTAAAACTCGATCGCCCTGTAGTTCAATTTTGGACTTGGCAACCAGTTCGGCGATTTCGGCGGCGCTATCTAGAGGTAGCTGAGCCTGAAGAACTAACCAAGTAACAGCGCGATACATCGCCCCAGTATCAAGGAATTGTAAACCTAAAGTTTTGGCAACTAATTTGGTAACAGTGGATTTTCCGGCTCCGGCGGGGCCATCGATCGCAATAATTGGTGACTGCTGAGTTAGTAATAAATTATCGATTAAACGGGTGTTACCAACTTTGGCAGCGATCGCCAGTAATCCACTAGTTTGAATGGTCTCCAATGGAGCTACGGTTTGTGGATCGATTAGTTCTAGGTAGTCCAGTTCTATTTCTGGATGTCCTTGTAGAGTCGATCTCACTTTATTTAACAGATCATCAGTTGCTGAACCATTAAGAAAAAATAGATCCTGCGCCAGCTTCAGGCTGCGATAAATATTGGCGGCTGCTTCTTTTTGAACAGCGCTGAGATATTGGTTCCGAGAACTGAGGGCTAGTCCGCTAGCGTCCCGGACAGTTGGACAAGTCACAATGCGTCCTGGCAAGTATAAATCTTGGGCGAGTTTGCGAATGATCGCAATTTGCTGAGCATCTTTTTGACCAAAGTAGCTGTTAGCAGGACGAATAATTTGTAGCAGTTTGGTGACGATGGTGGCTACGCCAGTAAAGTGATCAGGGCGCGACCGGCCACATAGTCTGCTGGTTAAACTAACCGGAGGAACAACTTGAGTTATTTCGTCCCCTAAGTTCAAAGATTCGCTGGTGGGATTAAATATTACGTCTACACCAGCTTCAGTGCAGATCTGTTGATCAGCCGCTAGCTGCCGAGGATATTTATCCAAGTCTTCGCCGGGAGCAAATTGTAAGGGGTTGACAAAAATACTGACAACCACCAGATCATTTTCTTGTCTGGCTCGATCGATCAAGCTGCGATGCCCTTGGTGCAGTGCGCCCATGGTGGGGACGAAGCCGATAGTGGCGGTGGGTTGAGCTTCTAGGTAGCAGCGCAGACCAAGAATGGTTTCAAATGAGAGCATGACTGGGTTTCAGCAAAATTGCAACGCTTCTCATGCTAACTCATCAGAGGTACTAACGGAGTTCACAAAAATCTGATAAAAATCATTGAAATGGCCATGAATATGTGGGGCTGAGGTCAATTATGGTGCCACTGCCCCGTAAAATAGTGGGGCAAGTAAAGCCGCCGTTTTATGACCAGTCCCCAAAAAGCTATTCTTACCCCACCCACTTTCGAACTGAAGTCTTATTTACTCGATCGACAGCCTCAAGTAGAAGCCGCCCTCGATGCTGCATTGCCCTTGGCCTATCCCGAGCATATCTACGAATCAATGCGCTACTCGCTGCTGGCTGGCGGTAAGCGCCTTCGCCCCATTTTGACCATTGCTAGTTGCGAACTGCTGGGGGGCAACAGTCAAATGGCCATGGCTACGGCCTGCGCCATGGAAATGATCCATACCATGTCGCTAATTCATGATGACCTGCCTGCCATGGATAATGATGATTATCGCCGGGGCAAGCCCACCAACCACAAGGTCTATGGTGATGACATTGCAATTTTGGCTGGGGATGGTCTGCTGGCCTACGCTTTTGAATATATGGCGCGGGCGACTACTGGAGTGCCGGTCGATCGCATCCTCCAAGCGGTAATTCACTTGGCCAAAGCCTCGGGTGCTGGGGGCTTAGTAGGTGGTCAAGTCGTAGACCTACAATCCGAAGGCAACCCCAATGTCACGCTAGAAACCCTGGCTTACATCCACGCCCACAAAACCGGCGCGCTGCTAGAATCTTGCGTGGTCTGTGGCGGTATTATTGCGGGCGGCGAGGCTGCTGATTTGCAAAGGCTTTCCTTGTACGCCCAAAATATTGGCTTGGCCTTTCAAATTATTGATGACATTTTAGATATCACTGCTACTTCTGAGGAGCTGGGCAAAAGTGCCGGAAAAGACCAGCAAGCCGAAAAAGCCACCTATCCCAAACTTTTAGGAATCGAAGAATCTCAGCGTCGAGCAGAGGAATTAGTGACCACTGCCAAAAATTCCTTGAATGTCTACGGTACAGATGCACAGCCACTGCAAGCCCTAGCCGACTTCATCACTGCTAGACGGAACTGACTTTTCGGTAATCGACTCGGCTATCATTGTCCATAGAATCTCAGGTAAACTTTGTGCTCACCCCCACAGCTCCTACCATCCAGAATATTAAGTCTGTTTTCGATAACCATGTTCTGATCGTCGCGCTGGCTTCTTGTTTTATTTCCCAAGGGCTAAAATTAATTATTGATGTAATTAAAAATGGCAAAGTCAGTCT